>DRMS01000023.1 GCA_011322515.1 Leucothrix mucor | reverse complement strand
TTTAGCCGCTATCAGGTTGAGCATCAAATCGAATCAGCTTTCCATCGTGAAGTCACCCTTCCTTCGGGTGGGGCGATTGTAATTGATCATACCGAAGCATTAATTTCTATTGATGTTAACTCTGCACGCGCTACTAAAGGTGCGGGTATTGAAGAAACTGCGCTCAATACAAACCTTGAAGCAGCTGATGAAATTGCCAGACAATTGCGTCTACGTGATTTAGGTGGTCTGGTGGTGATTGATTTTATTGATATGCTACCTAATCGCAATCAGCGTGAAGTTGAACACCGCTTACGCACTGCATTAAAAGTTGATCGCGCACGCGTCCAAGTAGGACGAATTTCTCGCTTTGGTCTGCTTGAAATGTCACGTCAACGCTTGCGCCCTTCCCTTGGGGAATCTAGCCAACTAGTTTGCCCACGCTGTAGTGGTCAGGGAACTATTCGTGGCGTTGAATCCTTAGCACTTTCTATTATGCGCCTGATTGAAGAAGAAGCGATGAAAGATGGAACGCATGAGGTTATTACCCAAACACCTGTGCATGTTGCTTCTTTCTTATTAAATGAGAAACGCAAAGCATTAGCTGAGATACAGGCACATCATAATATTAAGCTAACGGTGTTACCCAATCATCATCTGCAAACACCACACTATGAGATTCAACGTATAAAAGAAAGTGAAGTTGAGGATGGCGAAACACGTAGTTATAAAAAAATTATCAAACCACCTGAGCAGTTAGATAGCGTCAAACAAGTTGAAGGCAGTCAAAAGCCCGTAGAAGCGGCAGTGAGTAATGTAACACCTGCTACACCTTCCCCTATACCACAAGAAAAACCTAAATCAAGCCCTGGGCTAATTCAGCGTATTTTTGGTGGTTTATTTGGTAATAAAACGCTGACTGAGGGGGCTAAAAAAGAAGAAAAAGAGGCTAAAAAGAAAAGCGCAACGACTAACAAGGCTCAAAATAGAGGCAATAACAACCCGCGCCGTAGACAGAATGGTCGCAAAAATACTAATCCACGCCGTAATGATAATCGTCAAAATAATAAACAACAGAAGGGTAATCAACGTCAACAAAATGACCAACAAGCACGTCAGCAGAACGGTAATGCCAAACCTGTAAATAAACAGCAATCTCAAAATAAACAGCAAAATAAGAAATCACAACAGAAAAAACAATATCAGGATAATCAGACTCAAGCTAGAAACAAGCAACAAAGCAATCAACAAAATACAAGGTCACAGAAGAATAATCAGCCTGCTAAGCAAACTGCCAATAAGCAGCATAATGGCAAGCAACCAACGACTGCTAAGGCTAAGAAGCAAACCTCACCATCAACAGCACAAAACAAACACGTTAATCAAGAGACTCATTCAAGAGTAACGCCTGTGATTAACATTCCCAGCGCTAAAAATAAAAAGCCTGTCGATGAGAAAAAAATGATAGAAACCCCTAATTTTAATGATCAAACACCGTTAGAGATTGTTATTCCATCAGCTTCCAAGCCTAAAAAATTAGCCAAGAAAAAAGCGACCTTCACCGCTGTAGTCGATAAAAAAGAGGTCAACAGCAAACAAGATGCCATTCAAACTACCACTAAAAAATCAGACAGCAAAAAAAGTGTTGCTAAACAAGATAAGACGGATAAACGTGATGCAAATGAGTCCAGCGCTAAAACGCCTACAAGCAAGACAGCACATCATAAAAAACAGGACACTGGCAATAAAGGCTCGGACAGTGAAGTCACATCAGCAACAAACACATCTGACACTGAGGATAAAGCTGTTGTTGCAACATCCCCTGCTAAAAATGAGATCGAGATTTCTACTCAGCCAGTAGCGGAAAAACCAACTAAAATGACAACAACCCACAGAAAACAAACAACAAGCGAGAAAAGTGTCAATGCTAAAGTAGCCATACCAACCGCAAAGTCAAAGGAGTCTGACCCTACTGTTGAAGCATCTAGTACAACATCTGCTAAACAAGTAGCAAAAAAACCTGTTAAAAAAGCCGCCAAAACGACCACGACACGTAGAAAGAAGACTTCAGACAAAACGAGCATCGATGCTAACGTAGCAATACCAACCGCAAAGTCAGAAAAATATGACACTGCAAAACCACCTGAGACAACCGCATCCACGCCTGAAGTCAAAAGTACAGAAACTAAAACCTCGAAAAATGTTAAAAAGCCAACAGCAGCCAGCAAGACAGCGACCACCACAACACGCAGAAAAACAACGGCAAAAAAGGTGACCGCCGTAAAGCCTGCCAATACCAAAAATGTAGAGGATGCTACAGCCGATACTGAAAGCAGACCTGTTGAAAAAGTGGAAGCAACTAAAAAGAAAGCGGTATCTGTAAAAAAAGCAACAACGACTAGAGCAACAACGGTAAAACGTTCTTCTAGTGCTAAAAACAAAGAGGATAGCAATGTAGACGCTTCAATTTCCAAGCCTGATGTAACAGAGACTAAAATCGCCTCTAACAAAACAGAAGCTAACAGAAAGACACCTGCAACAAGCAAAGAGGAATCCACTAAAACCAACAGCAAAACACCAGAAGTAGAGAGCAAGGAAAAAACTACGAATAAAAAACCTGTCACTACAGAGAAAAAAGTAGCGACGAAAACGGTATCAAAGACAGTCTCGACTAAAAAGACAACGGACACTAAGGTTGAAGAAAATCCAACGAAAAAAGTACCCGTAAAAGAAAACAAGCTTGAGAAAAAAACAACACCTGTAACAAAAAAGACATCTACTGTGCTTTCTGAAACGAATAAGTCTGCAACAAATAAAAGCACTAGCAAGGCTAAAACGGTGAGGAAAAAAGAGTCCAAGCTAGCCAAAGAAACGACAGCAGTTGCAAAAAAAGACCCCGCAGAAGTTAGTACACCTGCTAAAACTGATACAGATAAAGATTCTGCTCAAGGTAGTCAATCTACCGAAAATAAAGACTCCATAGTAAGGACGACCGCGCTAGCAACGAAGGAAACTAAAATAGTAGAAAAGAAGGAGACTGAAAAAACGTCTAAGCCTATTAAAAAAACCAAAGCTACTGCAAAAAAGGACTCTGCTACCCCTCCTTCTAAACCAGCAAGCAAGGAGGCTAAAGCTAGAACAAGTAAGGACTCAGAAAAAGCAGACAAGCCTACTGAAGAAAGCAAAACGGATACTAAAAAGAATGCAGAAAAGGATTCCAAGCCCGCGACACAAGAGACTAAGGCGGGTACTAAAAAAGATGCTAAAAAATCCTCTAAAACGGTTGAAACAGAGGATTAAAAATGAAAAATATCAAGGTGTTATTTGTTTGCATGGGTAATATTTGTCGATCACCCACTGCACATGGTGTATTTGAAAAATTGGTTGAATCGAAAGGCTTAAGCCAGCAGATACTGACCGATTCAGCAGGTACACATGCGTACCATGTAGGCGAGTCGCCCGACCCACGTTCACAAGCAACAGCACGGAAAAATGGTATTGATATTTCCCAGCAACGCGCGCAGAAAGTGAAAAGTGAAGACTTTGAACATTTTGATTATATTGTTGCGATGGATAGCTCAAATTATGCAGATTTAAAACACTTAGCTACAGAGGATTTACAACATAAAGTCTATCGTCTTATGCAATTTGCGTCTGAGTGGGGCAATGATGACGTACCTGACCCCTACTATGGCGGAGGTAATGGTTTTGAGAACGTGTTTAAAATGATCGAAGCTGCTTCTAGTGGCTTATTGGCGCAGTTACAGGAAAATCATTTTAAGTAGATAACTACGGCTACTAACTAACAAATAAACAAGGTTGGAACGAGACCTGTTAAGTCCCAATAAGTTATAAACGTTTTTTTGAATCGTTCTGGTTTATTTTGATGCTATAAATGGCTATCAATCTAGGAAGTTTCAAGTAATGAATTTACCTATATTGCGCTGATTTTCTGTTCCTAAAGAAGATTTTTGGTTTTACGATAAAAGGGCTGCCAACTTAAGGAGGGACAAGTAAAGTCATAGCAAACAACCCGCACCCTTCGACAAGCTCAGGGAACTAGCTTCCTGAGCTTGTCGAAGGGTGCGGGTGAATAGGCAGAAACATTAACTGTCCCGCCTTAAACTGGTAGCCGATAAAAGTAATACGTTATCCATTGCGTCGAGACCTACCTTACGATGGGTTATCAATAAAATACTACTGTCTTTTTTGTATTCAAAGATGGCGTTTAACAGCGCTTTTTCTGTTTTGCTATCTAGGCCTTCTGCGGGTTCGTCGAGTATTAATATGGGTGCGTTTTTTAAAAGTGCGCGTGCTATGGTGAGGCGTTTTAATTGTCCGCCTGAGAGTTTAAGCCCTGCTTCACCGACCCATGTATCATAGCCTTGTTCGAGGGTTTGGATAAACTCATGTATTTGCGCAACGCGGCAGACTTGTTCTAATTCTGCATCGCTTGCGTCTCGTTTAGCTAATAGTAAATTGCGTTTAATGGTGCTGTTAAAAAAGTGATTTTGTTGCGTGACAACAGAGAAGTATTGGCGAATATCATCACTTTTATACTCGTTTATGGCATGTCCGCCAAAGTAGATCTGTCCTTTATTGCTTTCCCAGAAACGTAGTAATAAATTGATAATACTGCTTTTGCCAATACCACTTGCACCGATAATGCCTAAACGTGAGCCAGTGGTTAATTTAAAGCTGAGCTTATTTAATACGCTGGATGTTTCTTTGCTGTAGCTAAATGAGACTTTGTTAAATTCAATATCGTAATGCTTGGGCTTAGGTGAGTTTCCGCTTGGTTCTGTTATCAGTGGTTTTGTATCTACAATAGAAAATACACGTTGGGCAGCGGCTAAGGTTTCTGGCAGGGTTTGAAAGGCTAAGGGTAGGGCTAATATGGCTTCGAAACTGGCTAAGGTGAATAAGGCCAACATAGGGAGGTTGGCGGGTGATAAACCTGCGCTTGTCACTAGTGGAATGGTAATAAAGACAATCAGTAATAAGGCTAGATTGGCGCAAAGGCTGAGTATTGCTTGCGATAAGCCGTTATAACGGGCCATTTTGGCTTGTTGTGTGAGTAGTTTTTGGCTTAGTGTGTCTATCTTTTGTGCTTGTTGTTCGGCTGCGCCATAGATTAATAATTCTCCTAAACCTTGTACGCCATCGACGACCTGCATCCGTAGTTCTGTGGAAAGGCGCACAATTTCCTTACCTGATTTTTGACTAAGGCGATTAACCACTAAAGGGGTAATAACTCCTGCAATCAATAATAAAATTAGCTCGATTAAGGCGAGAGAGTAATCAAAGCGTGATAGAAAGTAGAGAAAGAAGAGGCTGGAAATAAAGGCCACAATCACAGGGGCAATAATCCGCAGATAGACATTTTCTAAAGCGTCAATATCTGCACGTATGCGACTGAGTAAATCACCGCTGTGATATTGTTGTAATACGGCAGGGGCTAGCGGTTCTAAATGTAAATAAAACCAATGACGTAGCTCTGCTAAGGCGCGAAATGTGGCTTCATGCGTGACTAAACGCTCGACGTAGCGACTACCTGTACGAACAATGGCAAAGGCACGAATACCAGCGGCAGGGCTAAAATAATCAATCGATGCCCCAGCGACTCCTGCAATTGCCATTGAGGCAATAAACCAGCCCGATAATGCCATTAAGCCGACATTCGCCATAATGGTTGCCAGTGATAAAATAATGCCTAACATCATCCAGCCCCAATAGGGTTTAAATAATAATAGCAGTCGCCATAAAACGGCAAAATTAGTCTGTGATTGTTTGTTTTTGTCGCTCATTATCACTTCTCCTATTGTGTTGCTTTGAAGCTGTCTAACATGGTTTTATAGTGTTGATTATTGGCTAATAAGACTGAATGTGTGCCTGTTTCAACCACTTTTCCCTTTGCCAATACCACGATTAAATCGGATGATTTAATCGTATTTAAACGGTGTGCAATGGTGATAACAGTACGGTTTTGGCTTAGTGTTTCTATGCTTTGTTGAATTAAGGCTTCGCTTTGTTGGTCTAAATTTGCGCTTGCCTCATCTAAGATTAATAACGGTGCATCTTTAAGAAAAGCCCGTGCTAATGCGATGCGTTGGATTTGTCCACCTGATAAACCCTCTCCCCGTTCACCAATAAAGGTGTTATAGCCTTGTGGTAATGCCTGAATAAAATCAGCACAATTTGCTTCCATTGCCGCTTGTTGCATTGCCTGATCGGAGGCTTTGGGATTCCCTAAGCGTATATTATCGGCAATACTGCCATGAAATAAATAGGGGCGTTGTGGGACCCATGC
>DRMS01000022.1 GCA_011322515.1 Leucothrix mucor | reverse complement strand
CGAGTACAAGTAGGAGAACATCATAAATCTAACAAAATAAATCGCTATATCTCGCTTTTTGGGTACGAGCAAAATGTTAGATTTATTGGCACCCTTCACCAAATAGAAAAGTAGTTTACACATGAAGGGTAGGGGTGAATAGCAGAAACATGAACTGTCCCGCCTTAAACTGGTAGCCATGAATTTACCAATACTATGCAAATTTTTTGCTCCAGATTGTGGAGCATAATATCAAGAGATGTATAGTCGCTCAACGCAACGATTGATAGGATTCAAGCAGGGGCAAAATGGCAAGCAAGATGGGTAAAATCATTGATTGAACTTCCTTAAACCGCCATCGCATCATCAAACAGTGGTTTATTTAATAATAAATAAGCTCTTCCATATCCCGTTAGGCTATTTGCTTTTTCTCGTGCTGCTTCACCAATACCTGTATAAATATCCATGCGCGCAGGACCTGTGATGGCATTGCCTCTGTCCTGAGGAAATAATAAGCGCCATTCATTGCCAACGGCTTGCCCCCGTGAATTAATAACGGGTACTTCAGCAAGTATTACCGCACCAAAGGGAATATAATTGGTGTCAACCGCAACGGTGTGCCCTGTAATAATTGGAGTGCCAGAGGCGGTAGTGGTATTTTTTTCATTGAGGGTGAAATAGATAAAGCGAGGATTAATATTAAACACTTTATCCATTTTGTCGGGATGATTATCCAGCCATTTTTTAACCTCATTACGGCTTGGGTTAGATGCGATTAATCCCTCCTTTTTCATATAGCTTGCTATGCTTTTATAGGCCTTGTTATTACTGCCATCAAACTTCAACGATATTTTTTTACCACTAGGTAGTTTTAATATTCCAGAACCTTGAATGTGAATATAAAACAAACCAATGGGATCATTTGTCCACGCGATTTCTAGTCCCTGATTCATTAATGCACCTGCTGCAATTTCTGAGCGTGATAGATGACTTTTTTCAAAACTGGGGGAGCGATAAATAGGATAGCGATATTCATCATCTGGATGCAGTTGAGCAGAAATAATCGGAGTGTAATATCCAGTAAATTTGCTTTTATTAAGGTTGCCCCGATAGAGTTGTTGTAAATAAAAATGCTCTCGCATAGCCTCTGGCGTGTAGTCACCATACCAGTCTAATAAGATATTAGCTGTGTCAATTAGCTCCTGATTGGTAACATTTACGCCTTTGCGCGCAACGGTTTTATTGGGGTTGTTGCGCTTTAAATAGCTGATTGCACTTTTTAACCCAAGGCGTATTTGCCATGGGCGTATCGCTTCAGGTTCGGTGTTATTATTAGAAAAATCAGACGAAGTCGACTGGTAGTTTTTAGTATCGGCAAAAGACCCTAGTGATAGGGTTTGATAGCCATATCGGTCTGCGCTAGGATTGATGTGATCGGCATGCCCAGGAAATAAAGTTAAGCATGCACCACAGAGCAATAGTTTTACCACATGCTGGTTAGACATTTTGACACTCTCTTGTTTTTATTGATTGAGTGTAGTTAATAATATTTGGGTAGAAAAAGAGAAAGGGAATTAACTACAATTAGCTTAATTATTAAACTAATTGGTTGTTAATTCAAGCAGTTTGCTTGCTTATCCGACAGAGGGATATAGGGTGAAATATGTATCTTTTTCTGCACTAATACTGCTAGGCGAAGCGGATTTTATGCTTTGTTCAGAATAAAAAAGGCTCACCAATGGTGAGCCTTTTTTGCGTTAAACAATTAAGCAATAACCCTATTGAAAATTACTTTGCTACGGTTGTTTTTTCCTGAGCTTCAATGCGTTGTAACATAGCTTGAGCTTGTTGGATCTGCGCCATTAGCGCTATTTTCATTTGTGCGGTATTCATTGGCATACGTTGTTGACTTTGACTGTTGTTACTAAAGCCTTGTCCAGATGCATTATTTGCATTAGATCCAGCCATGTTGCCTGCTGAATTTCCAGCCACTGTAGCAGATCCGTTTCCTGAATTTTTCATATCACCTGCGCCTTGTGTATCACCAGCCGCTTGCATTTTAGAGTCCATGTTAGAGCGACCTTTACCTTTGAAGTTGATGCTAAAATCTACCTCTCCATCAGCATCGCCTTTGCCAGCTGCCCAGCCATTCCCTTTTCCTGCCGCATTGCCTTTTGTCGTTGCATTGCCCTGAGTGCTACCTGCGCCGTTTCCTGCCGCATTGCCTGAACCGTTACCATTGTTGAATCCATCGAGCCAATCAGCAGAAGCAGTTGTAGAAAGTGCAAGTAGTGCGGCAAATGTTAGCGTTTGTAGTTTCATGATTTTATTCCTAGTTTTTTTAAAGTTAATAGTTATTTTGAATATGTTAATATGCTAATATATATTAATAATAATATGCAAGCCTTTTCTAGATACTAGGTTAAAAATCTTTTTATACAGTGATAAAATTCATCGGGCTGTTCAATATGCGGTAGATGACCTGAATGGTCGATGGATTGAATTTGAGAATGAGTAAATAGCGATTTTATCAAGCGGTGGTCATCTAGCTTGATATAAGGTGAATTATCGCCATAAATAAAGAGCGTTGGGTTGGTAAAAATAAGATCAGGGACGGGGAATCCCGCGATCTTTAGGTAAGATGTTACAATTACTGCTAAATTGCAGCGCCACTCGTATCCACCATTGGGTAGGCGTTGTACATTTTTAGTTAGAAAAGTAGTCTCTATATTGTCTTCAATGGTGGTCGATAAATATTGATCAATCTCCTTGCGTGTTTGAAATTGAAATAAGGGCGCTTTTAGCATTGCAACTAGTATTTTTTGATGCCAAAGCGGATACGTTTTTGGCGCAATATCAACGATAATTAGTTTTCTAACGTGTGCGGGGTAATGTAGCGCTAACCACATTGCAATTTTGCCACCCATTGAATGTCCGATTAAATCTATTTTAGTTAGTTTTTTGTGTTTGATAAGTGCAATAATATCCAGAGCCATTTTCTTATAACTCATATCATTACTGTGGGGAGAATGACCATGATTGCGAAGATCAACAGTAATGATGGTTCTAAATTGAGAAAGGCGCTTTGCTTGAGTGCGCCAACTGTCCATTGAGCCAAGTAGACCATGCAGAATAAATAGCACTGGATTTTGGCTATTTTTATTTAGAGCAAGGTAGGTTTTGTAATGAAGTAATGCATCCATAATAGATTGTAATTTAACTAAAACTGAACAGTAACATTATATGAAAAATCAGTAATAAGGACAGAGTTTGTTATCAATGTCTTGCCCTAAACTCTTGCTATTGTTACATTACAACGCTAATTTATCATGTACTATTCTCAGACTCTTGTATCATCACTGATGAAGAGCGCCTAAAAAACGGATTATTTCTTTATGTTTAAGTTTATTTCTGGTTGGTTTTCTAATGATATTTCGATTGATTTAGGAACCGCTAACACGCTTATTTATATGCGTGGTAAAGGCATTGTTTTAGACGAGCCTTCTGTTGTTTCAATACGTCAAGATAGAGGACCTGGTGGACCAAAGAAAATTGAGGCGGTAGGTATTGAAGCTAAAAAAATGCTTGGTCGTACGCCAGAAAATATTACCGCAATTCGCCCCATGAAAGACGGCGTGATTGCTGATTTTACTTACACTGAAAAAATGTTGCAAGAATTTATCCATAAAGTGGATAGTGGCAGAATTTTACGCCCACGTCCGCGTGTGGTTATCTGTGTTCCTTGTGGTGCAACTCAGGTTGAGCGCCGTGCAATTAAGGATGCAGCAATGGGAGCAGGTGCGCGCAAGGTCTATTTGGTTGAAGAGCCAATGGCAGCGGCAATCGGTGCTGGCATTCCTATTGACGAAGCAATTGGCTCAATGGTACTGGATATTGGTGGTGGCACCTCAGAAGTTGCAGTTATGTCGTTACGTGGTATTGTTTACTCAGCCTCAGTGCGTATTGGTGGTGATCGTCTTGATGAAGCGATTATCAGTTATGTACGTCGTAACTACGGTATGTTAATTGGCGATGCAACCGCAGAACAGATTAAATGTGAGATTGGTTCAGCTTATCCTGGTAAAGAACTACAAGAAATCGAAGTAAAAGGGCGCAACCTATCAGAAGGGGTTCCACGTAGCTTTACCCTGACTAGCAACGAAATTCTTGAAGCGCTACAAGAGCCGCTTTTTGGTATTGTTAGCGCGGTTAAAACAGCGCTAGAGCAAACACCACCCGAATTAGGCGCAGATGTTGCAGATCGCGGTATTGTCTTAACGGGGGGGGGAGCATTATTACGTGATCTAGATCGCTTATTAATGGAAGAAACAGGTATTCCTGTGGTCGTTGCTGATGATCCGCTAACGTGTGTAGCGCGTGGTGGAGGCAAAATTTTGGAAATGCTGGATGATGATGGGTTTGATTTCTGGTCTTCTGATTAGAGTACTCAAGCAGGGGAGGAATCACTATGGGTGAATCAATAGAAAATAATTCATACGGCTCGTTGTTATTCAAATTTATGCTGCTGGTTGCTATTTCTTTAGCAGTGATGGTCGTTGATTACCGCGATACGATTTTACAGCCTGTGCGTGCAACACTAACGATGATTAGTTATCCTTTTAAATATGCCATTCATCTTCCGTTTAACGCAACAGGCTACCTAACCGACTATTTTGCCGATCATAAAAAAATGGCAGAGGAAAATAGGAAGTTGCGTACCACACTGGATATTTATGCGGCACGTAATCAAAAATATCACGCCATTGCCAATGAAAATAAGCGTCTGCGTGAACAGCTTAATGCAATCCCTAAAGCAGATGAAAAACATCTGCTTGCTGAAATACTCTCTGTGTCAGCGAATACATTTAGCCGTAAAGTAACCATCAACCGAGGT
>DRMS01000021.1 GCA_011322515.1 Leucothrix mucor | reverse complement strand
CTGCATACGAACTATTTTCTTTTTCAGATGTTTGGCAATGATTCAATAAGGAAGTTTGAAGTAATGAATTTATCCATATTGAGCCGATTTTTTGCTCCTGATTGGAGTATATCAAGAGGCGCATAGTCATTCTACACAACGATTGACAGGATTCAAGCAGGGGTAGAAGGGCAAGTAGGATGGGTAAATTCATTGCTTGGGACTTCCTAAGTAATACAACAGTGGCTTAGCCCGCATGAAGCTTTGTGGAATACGGGAGAACTATGCCCTTACATAGGCTTTCTCAATTTTGATTTATTGTTGACCTGCATAGAAAATAGCTTATCGGTTATTATCACGGATAATGACGTGTTGAGGATGACCGATAGGACAAAACAAGGTTGAAGGGATAGTGAAAGCGTTTGATCTGATGATGGATGTGCATTGGAAAGTTGTTTGAATGAAATACATACTCTATCGCCATAGGGGCTAATTCAAAATGCGAAGATTTGTGAAATTAGCAGTAGAGACTCACTACCTCCCATTATAGGGTGTCGGTGAAATTATTTATGCAAAAAACTATAGCTTGATTTTGAATAGCAAAACTGCACTTGCAGAATCTAGGTAAAACTCGCATTATGCTCCTTTTAATTTTTTCCACCACTCATTACAAAATAATATGAACAAGCAAGATAAACAGCTACTTTCCCTTTTAAATATTGACCCCAATGAACTAGAAGGGCTTTATAGTAAAAAAACCGTTTCTCGTGGTATTGCTTATTATAAACAGGGTAATGTTGAAAAAATTAAAGAGATATTAGCGCCGACTCAAGGTAGTGAGACAATGAAAATTACTGGGTTCATTGCAGGACGTTATAGCTACCCCTATGAAACTACGCTAACACTTGATACTGAACAATATGGTGGTGTCGAAATAGAATCCCATTGCTCTTGTCCTGTTGGGTATTGTTGCAAACATGGTATTGCCCTGCTGTTTTTCTTTTTAAATAGCGGTACACAAGGGACTTCTTTCCTCTCTAACAGAAAGGTCGCAAGTAATGATGCAAGTGCTTATGCTTATGATAACGCAGGGGAACTTGATAAATGGTTAACCGCAATTCAAGATGAAGATGGAGAGGCCGAAACCAGCCAAATGTCGTTATTACCCACTAATCAACAATACCATCTAATTTACCTACTAGAAGGTCGTAAAGCGGACTATCAAAGCTACAATGAAGGCTTAAATGAAGGCTTAAATGAAGGCTTAAATGAAGGCTTAGCGGTTAGGTTTGTCAAATCCCGCGCATTAGCCAAAGGTGGTTATGGGAAAATTTATGTAATGGAAGAGCACAGGTTGCTCAATTCATACTATTGTGATGATAATTGCTATTTTAACGAGCTGGATATAGAAATTGTTACTGCATTAAAAAGTCTGACAAATGATGGTTATGGTATAAATAAGCATTATTATCTCTCAACCACTATTAGCGAAATAATACTAGGAAAAATCCTACAAACAGGGCGTTGTTTATGGAAGACACAAAAGGCAAAGCCGTTAGCATTAGGTAATGACCGAGAAGTGCTATTGAGTTGGGAGCAACAAAATAATTTTTACTCGCCTAATATTGCTATCAAACCCGAAGCCGATAGGATATATCCACTACAAGATCATTATTTTTATCTGGATCAAGCGCAAAACCAAGTAGGAAAAGTCGTTCACGATACACTCAATAAGGAAAAAATAGCTTATTTTTTATCAGCCCCACGTATTGCTGTTGAACAAGCAGAGCAAATGAGTCTAAAAATAGTACAGACACTGCCTGACTATGATTACCCTTTGCCCGTTGATATTAATCTGCAACAAATTGATATTGATACCTTGCCTATATTTCATTTAAAACTTCATGCGATCAATAGAACCGCCGCTATGTTGCGCCCCGATCAGCCAACCACAATGCATATCGCCACACTCAGTTTTCAGTATAATGAGATTAACTATCAACCTATAACAGAAGCAGATTTAAGAAAAAATCATCATGTTTTTAT
>DRMS01000020.1 GCA_011322515.1 Leucothrix mucor | reverse complement strand
TAATAAAATCAGATAACCACCGCCAATAATCGTCCCCGTGACTGCACCCAATGCATTTGCATCAAAGGCTATTTTAGTATTGGAATCATTATGCGCATTAAACACCACCGTTTGATACTCTTGCCCTAATACTGTGGTCGCTTTGCTCATAGCTAATGCCTTTTGAGCTTCTGTTTTAGTATTACTTAGCCAGAGTGCGTTAGTATTTTTTGTAAAATCTTTTGCCATTTGAAAGCAATGGCTAGGCGTACCGCTGATAATGACTAGCTGGCGATGGAGGGTTTTAATGTCAGGCATAAAAGAACAAGTAAGGTAAGGATAAGCTAAATCGTAGATTGGGTTAGCTTATTGAGCACTACGAAAGAATGTAAGGAAGTTCCAAGCAATGATTTTACCCATCTTACTTGCCCTTTTGCTCCTGCTTGAATCATCTCAATCGTTGCGTAGAGCAACTATGCACCTCTTGAGATGCTCCAATCAGGAACAAAAAATCAGCGCAATAGAGGTAAATTCGGCTACCAGTTTAAGGCGGGACAGTTCATGTTTCTGCTATTCACCCGCACCCTTCGACAAGCTCAGGAAGCGGTGTCCTGAGTCTACCGAAGGGCTAGTTCCCTGAGCTTGTCGAAGGGTTCGGGTTATTTGCCATGACGTTACTTGTCCCGCCTTAAGTTGATAGCCGTAAATTCATTAATTGGAACTTCCTAACTCAACAATTAACCCTAAATTCTGTTGGGTTACATTGCCTCGCTAGCTCGGCAAGCTAACCCAACCGACATAACTGCATTTCAAAATCTGCGTTTCAAGCATCAACGTCCTTTAAACTGAATAATGCGTCGTCGCTGTTTTTTATTTGGCTTTTTATCTGTTCGCACGATACTGGCATTTTGAATTTTACGCATTTCCTGTTGCTCTTCACGCTTTTGAATACTGTCAGCAAATTCTGAGTAGAGCAGTTGCGCTTCTTTAGCAGGGCGACGCTTATCATTTAATCCTTTAATAATACAATGGTAACGGTCTATTCCACGGGTAAAATCTAACTTATCACCGATATGCACCAGTCGAGAAGGCTTCACCCGTGTATCATTAAGATGCACCTTACCCCCATTAACGGCTTCCACCGCAATAGCGCGTGTTTTAAAAATACGAGCTGCCCATAGCCATTTGTCCAACCTTACTTCAGTTAGCTCAGGTTTTATTTTGGATTGTGCCTTACGTTTTCTTCTATTAGCGGCCATTCGACAATATGCTCTTCATACTCTTCTTCACCAATGATCTCTTTTTCAAAAATAGTTCTACCTTTGACAGAATGCCCCGCACGGTGGATAGACTTTTTATCACCACTGACCAGATGATGCCACTCAGGCAAACCCTGTTGATCCTGAATACTGCGATAAGCACAGCTTGGCGGCATCCAGCTTATATCATCCAGATTATCCTGCGTTAAACGGATACAAGTGGGAACCAATGTTTCCCGATTCCAATAATCACCGCAATGGCAGTCTTTATTTTGAAACAGATCACAGACAATATCAGTATAGTAGACTTGCCCATCCTCTTCATCTTCAAGCTTGATGAGGCAACATTTTCCGCAGTGATCACAGAGACTTTCCCACTCATCGCGCGACATTTCGGATAATGTTTTATTATCCCACCAGTTTGTTGATTTTTTGTTATTCAAGAGAATTTTATAATCATTAAAAAAATAGAATAATTAAGAAAAGGGATCCTTCACTAAAAAAGTTCCAAGCAATGATTCTACCCATCTTACTTGCCCTTTTCCCCCTGCTTTAATCCTGTCAATTGTTGCGTAGAACGACTATGCGTCTCTTGATAGACTCCAATCAGGAACAAAAAATCTGTGCAGTAGGGTAGATTCATTACTTGAAACTTCCTAAATGGAAAAGTAGTTTACCCTTTGAATGGTTTTAAGGCTAGGATGAAAAATGTCCTATAAAGTTTAACACACTGATTTAAAAGATTTTAAAATTTAATAAAAAAATAGCTATCCTTCAAAAAGTCAATTATAGACGTTCATTTATTAAATTTCATCTTAATGACTGATGTTACGCCGTTATTCATTAATCTTAGAAGGTAATAGGCAAGGATGCTGGAAATTATTCTAAAACCACTTCCGTTTAAGGTATTCTTTAG
>DRMS01000019.1 GCA_011322515.1 Leucothrix mucor | reverse complement strand
GGTAGTCGGCACATGTAGCTGTGGTATGTGGGTACGCCCTGATTGTTCGCAGGCGGCTCTCATTACGCCATCCCAATGTGCTATTTTTTTGTCGATACGATTTGCTTTAAGTCTCACTACGCTACGTTTTGTATCAAGCGGCTGGATTGTATCAACCCCCATTTCAACCGCTTTTTGGAGGGCAAAATCCATTTTATCTGCCTTAATCATGGCAAGTGCTAGTGTTATCTCTAAAGGAGACTCTCGATCAACCTCCTCATAAGAAATAATGTTAACACTTGAGTGACGCTTTTTAACTGTTGCCAATGTCGTCAAATATTCACCTCCTTCGCCATTAAAGAGAATAAGCACATCATTAACTTTAAGACGTAAGACCTGAATAGCGTGGCGGTGAATATCTTTTGGCAAGTCTACTCTAAGACCTACCTGCAAGGATTGCTCTATATAAAAACGGGGGATACGCATGTTTAGCTGTCTTTTGATTACAAAGATTTGGAGTTTAGGAGGTTCCAAGTACTTTAACGGCTGAAATAGTATGAGCAATAGCAACAATCCGTATGCGCTCCCACGCAGGAGCATGGGACCGAGGGATGGCGAGAGACTAGACAATTCACATAAAATATAAGAAAAGTTTATCTATAGACATTCATCTATTAAATTTCCGCACCCTTCGACTCCGCTCAGGGAGCTGTACCCTGAGCGGAGTCGAAGGGTGCAATTATTTATGTGAAAAACTATATTATTATTTCGTGCTTTTCGTGGTTAAAAAACACTTAGGAACGTGCACGAAACAACGGCTACCAATTTAAGCTGGGACAGTTCATGTTTCTGCTATTCACCCGCACCCTTCGACAAGCTCAGGAAGCGGTGTCCTGAGTCTACCGAAGGGCTAGTTCCCTGAGCTTGTCGAAGGGTACGGGTTATTTGCCATGACGTTACTTGTCCCGCCTTAAGTTGGTAGCCAAAAAGCTGAAGCTTTCACTCCTTTATACCAAGAAATTATTTATTTGAAAAACTCTATCGTGAAAAAATAACGCATTATATGATTTTGATACTCTAATATTCATCCTTTTTATTAGGGCTTATTTTAAGCCAACCGTCCATGACATTGCTTATATTTTTTACCAGAGCCACAAGGACAAGGTTTATTGCGACCCACTTTTTCTGCTTGATGCTTAAAAGGTTTCATGGCTTCTGGCTTCAACTCTGTTTCAGAGCCACTTAAGGCATTGCTCCCTCCATGTAATAGCTCCATATCAGCTGCGTTTTGATGCGCTTGTTCATAGCCTTCTTCAAGTGCCTCTACTTCTTCTGGCAGGGTAATTTGTAAACGGGCTAGATAAACGATAACGTCATGCTTGATATTGGTGAGTAGATTTTCAAATAACTCATAGGCTTCACGTTTAAATTCCTGCTTAGGATTTTTCTGTGCATAGCCACGTAAAGCAACACTTTGACGCAGATAATCAATGGCTGATAGATGTTCTTTCCATTGGGTATCAAGTACATGCAACATCACATCCCGCTCTAGGCGGCGCATGCTTTCTGAGCTGATAATGTCTTCTTTTGTTTTTAATGACTTGATTAATTCTTCATGGATGCGTTTGCCTAATGTTTCGTCATAGAGGTCGTTATCTTTATCTAGCCAGCCTTGTATATCTAAGTCTAAATCTAGCTCTTCCTTTAGCTCAGCGGTTAAACCTTTGATATCCCATTGTTCATCCAAACTTTCAGGCGGTACAAATTTTTCTAAAATATCAAAGCTTACATCTTCTGCGAGTGCTTCAATGGTTTCACTAACATCATCTGATTCGAGT
>DRMS01000018.1 GCA_011322515.1 Leucothrix mucor | reverse complement strand
GGAATGAGGGAAATTAGCGAAGGTGTGTTGATAACCTTTAATTTTTATTACACATACGCAATAAGACGTGATACTATCCCGCCTTTTTTGGGGTCGTGAAAATGATCCTTTTTAGCAACCATCCTTAGCCTATACAGGAATTAAGGATCTAATCTGGAACTTTGGAATATGTCTCTGAACGCAGAAACAAAAGCGAAAATCATCGAAGAATATCGCCAGTCAGACACTGACACCGGGTCACCGGAGGTGCAAGTTGCGCTGTTAACAGCGAATATTCAGCATCTTACGGGGCACTTTAAAGAACATAAGCATGACCATCACTCACGTCGTGGTTTGCTAAGAATGGTTAATCAGCGCCGTAAATTGCTCGATTACTTAAATCGTAAAGACTCTGCGCGTTATCAAGACCTTATCAAGCGTCTTGGCTTACGTCGTTAAGAAATTTTTGCTATTGAACTAATAGCCTAAAAAACATCGCATTCGCGGTGTTTTTTTGTTTATAGAGTTTATAGATAGGTATTTTTTCAAATAAAATTCGTAGCCTGTGTTGAGAAATGGAGCACGGGGTTATGGCAATACCACCTTTGCCAGCAATAAGGCTGCAAAGGTTAAACACAAGAAGGAAAAACTATGTTTGATGTAGTAACGACTACTTTTCAGTATGGTGAGCATACTGTCGAAATTGAAACGGGCGAAATCGCTCGTCAAGCAAGTGCAGCTGTTAAGGTTGATATGGATGGAACGGTTGTATTTGTTTCTGTTGTGGGTAGAAAAGAATGCGATGAAGGTCGTGACTTCTTCCCACTGACCGTAAATTATCAAGAAAAAGTCTATGCGGCGGGGAAAATTCCAGGCAATTTCTTTAAGCGTGAAGGACGACCATCGGAAGGTGAAACATTAATTGCTCGCCTTATTGACCGTCCTGTACGTCCATTATTCCCCGCAGGCTTCCAGAATGAAGTGCAGGTGATCATCACCGTTATGTCGATCAACCCTGAAGTTGCACCTGATATTCCTTCTATGCTAGGCACATCAGCGGCATTATCAGCGTCTGGTTTACCATTTAATGGTCCAATGGGTGCGGCTAATGTTGGCTATATTGATGGCGAATACGTGCTTAACCCAACTAAAACACAAATGGAATCATCCGATCTTGATCTAATGGTTGCAGGTACTGAAAAAGCTGTGTTAATGGTGGAGTCAGAAGCAAAAGAATTGGCTGAAGATATTATGCTAGGTGCGGTTGCATTTGGACATGAACATGCAGCTATTGCGATTGATGCAATTAAGGACTTTGCTAAAGAAGTGGACGCAGAAGCATGGGATTGGAAAACACCTGAAAAAGATACAGCATTAGCGGCTAAAGTTGCTGATGCTTGTGAAAAAGAGCTAACTGAAGCCTTCCAAACTGCAGATAAAATGGAACGCTATGGCAAAGTAGATGTTGCCCTAGAAGCGGCAATCAATGCAATTTGCCCTGAAGGTTCTGAAGAGAATGATGATACGCCTTCAACTGCCGATATTAAAGGCGCATTTAAAGATCTAGAGAAAAAGATTGTGCGCAGTCGCATT
>DRMS01000017.1 GCA_011322515.1 Leucothrix mucor | reverse complement strand
CGCACTTGAAGTTGCAAATCTCCCTGCTGATTAATTCGTGCGGGTAATTTGCTTTGTAATTGCAATGGAATAAAGCCACTGAGTTGTACTTTTGGGAAGGTTATGTCTCTGGAATTACCCGATACATTGAGAATAATGCGTGTTTCAATACGCATGGGATGCCCGTCTACAATTTTGCGAAATACCTGCACATTGACTGAATTTTCAATATTTTTCTTCTGTACTGATTTATCCAGCCATAACTGCCCTTGCTGGTTAATGCGCGGAAATGCTAACGGTTGACCGTTGCGGGTAATGCTTAATAATCCCGTAGAAGGCGGTACGGTCATCGACTCAGGCAAACTATTCCATGCAAATTGACCACTCACCGTATGGGAGCCAGTACCTAATTCCACACTAGGAAACCCTTTTTTATTTAATACAATGGCAGGTTGATCATTCACCACTACCGACTGTGGCCAATGTTTACTATCACCAGGAAGGCGCACCCAAGTCGTATCGTGAATCTGCCAATGCTGCTGGAATTGCCCTTGGGTATTATTTAAATTAAGCGTTAGTCGAGAAGGCCAAGCACAAAAGCGTTGTTTATTATTGTAAGCAGAAGGACAATTCTGTTGATCTTGATTATACAAAACCCAATCAACCCACGGTTTGAGGGTATCAGGAATTTGTTCATTGCTAATGGGTGCTGTTTGTGCCGTCGTGCTGAAGAGTAAAACAAGCAGAAGCGCATGTACTATTAATTTCATTATCTTGCCTTGTGTTTATATTTATATTGGTGATGATGAAACGATAGCTTAGTACGTAATTCTGTTTAAATCCAGAAAAATAGCCTTGCTTGCTACGCTTGTCTTAAGTAGTGTTTGTAGTTTTTTACCGCTAGAGACAATCACAAATGAACATTGAAAAGGATCTTCAAACTTTCACTGAAATTTTTAAAGCATTACGCCAAGATGAAATAGATAACCCACTAGCCGAGTCAATTGAACCTGAGGAGTTGCTTAAACAGCTTGATTTATCCTTAGGCGATGAGCCAATGGCGGATGATGCTTTTAATGCAAATCTAAAGGAATTAGTTTTAAAAACACCCAAAACAGCCAGTAGTCGCTTCTATAATCAGCTTTTTGCAGGGCGGAAAAGTCGTGCGATTTTGGGTGAGTTATTGGCGGCTGTATTAAATAATAGTATGTACACTTATAAGGTAGGCGGTCCGCAGGTTTGTATTGAAAAAGAGATTATCCAGCAGATAAGTGCATTGGTAGGCTATGGTGAAGGAAGTGGAGGTACTTTCCCAACAGGAGGGTCTATGGCTAATTTTATGGGTTTGCTCATGGCGCGCGATCACTTTGCGCCTGATGTGCGGCATAAAGGCATACAGCAAACACTAATTGCCTATACCTCTACAGAATCTCATTATTCGATGGCTAAAAATGCTTCTTTTGCGGGAATAGGGCGCGATAATGTGCGTTATATCGCGGCAGATGCTAAGGGTAAAATGCGAGTAGATGCGCTGGAGAAACAAATCAAAGCGGATCTTGCTAATGGTTTAAGTCCTTTCTTTGTTAATGCAACGGCGGGTACAACGGTACTGGGTAGTTATGATCCTATACAAGATTTAGCCGATATTTGTAAGCAATATAGTCTCTGGTTACACGTCGATGGCGCGCTTGGTAGTGCGGTGATGTTTAGCCAAAAGTATAAGCATTTATTGGCAGGTCTTGATCAGGCGGATTCTTTCTCTTTTAATGCGCATAAAATGCTCGGTGTACCGCTTAGTTGCAGTATGATTTTTGCGCGTGATAAACAGAATTTGTATCAGTCATTTAGTAATGATGCTGATTATTTATATCAAGGGCATAGTGATGATTATAATTTGGGCAAAATGTCGCTTCAATGCGGTCGTCGTAATGATGCATTAAAGTTCTGGACGCTATGGAAATCAGTGGGTACAAAAGGTTTGGCTGAGATCGTTGACTATCAATTTCAACTGTCTGCACTAGCGCATCAGTATATTGAAAATAATCCTGATTATACGGTTTATAGTAAAAGTTCCTCGGTGACCGTTTGCTTTAATTATAAAGCGTTTGATCCTAAACAGCTTTGCACTGATTTATAC
The DNA here is from genome assembly GCA_011322515.1 of Leucothrix mucor. Taxonomy (GTDB): domain Bacteria; phylum Pseudomonadota; class Gammaproteobacteria; order Thiotrichales; family Thiotrichaceae; genus JAGLBW01. The sequence continues at coordinate 14,054 of DRMS01000017.1, read as the reverse complement.
GAACAGCGTGAAATTATGGTGGGTTATGGCTCGCAGGGGGATACTACATTTATTCGCTCGGTGGCGGTTAATACCAGTAATAGTGCGGATGATATATTAGCGTTTTTTAAGGTATTGGAAGATTTTTGTGATGCAAACTATAGTTTTTCAGATAAATAATTTCCAAGCCAAATTGGAGGAGGTTATCTAGATTTAGGAAGTTTCAAGTAATGAATTTATCTATATTACGCTGATTTTTTGTTCTTGGTTGGAGCATCTCAAGAGGCGCATAGTTGCTCTACGCAACGATTGAGATGATTCAAGCAGGAGTAAAAGGGCAAGTAAGATGGGTAGAATCATTGCTTGGAACTTCCTTACTTCGATTCTACTTCAATCACCACGTTTATGAACGGAGTCAGCGCTCCGAAAGAACAGGGCGCTCTCCTGTTGAATTAAGGCTAGGTAAAAAACATCCGCATTGGCTTGAGATGCTTGGTTTTACACGCTTTAATAAAGCTGATTACTCACTAAAATAGCGTTACCCTCTTTTAAGGTTTTTTGATTTTTTTTGGCTACCAGTTTAAGGCGGGACAGTTAATGTTTCTGCTATTCACCCGCACCCTTCGATAAGCTCAGGAAGCGGTGTCCTGAATCTACCGAAGGGCTAGTTCCCTGAGCTTGTCGAAGGGTGCGGGTTGTTTGCTATGACTTTACTTGTCCCACCTTAAAAAGTAATGGCTGATAGAAAGGCGGTAGAAAGAAGTCTATAGATGTTCAGATATTAAATTTTCTAGTGCAATTCTTCACTTTTCCCACTGAATTAAAGGGGGAGTGAGCCTTCACGAACCGTTAGGTCAGGCAGATGGCTTACGTATCAGTGAGAGATACTAAAAAAACTAATCATTTTCTTCAATCCACATCATCTGAATGGCTTCTAGAATTTTTTCATTGGAGTGCTCTGGATTATCATTAAAGTTTTCCAATCCAATCACCCATTGTCGCAGGTCTGTAAAACGTACATATTGTGGGTCAACATCAGGATGCGCTTCAATTAAATCCAGTGCAATATCAAGTGTATCTATCCATTTTAATTCCATTATTCAATCCTTAGTGGGTTTCTGACACCATATTGATGGTATATTTTGGTATCTCTACCACTAAATCTTCATCAACTACTTTAGCTTGGCAACTTAACCGTGAGTCGGGGTCAACGCCCCATGCTTTATCTAGATAGTCTTCTTCAAGATCGGTTGCTTCTTCTAATGAATCAAACCCTTCGCGCACATAGACATGACAGGTTGTGCAGGCGCATGATTTTTCACAAGCATGCTCTATATCAATACCTGCTTCTAAGGCGGCATCGCAAATAGTGGTGTCTTTATCCGCCTCTATCACTGCACCTTCGGGGCAAATCTCGTCATGTGGGAGGAATATAATTTGTGGCATGTTTATTAACCTAATCTTTGAATTTATTGATGTCTTGACCTGCCATTGCAGTGCGAATATTGCCATCCATACGGCGTGCTACATAAAATGCAGCAGCGGATTCCATTGCTTTAATTGCGGCTTCAATGGTTTCTGTTGTTCCTGATTCTTTTGCTGTCACTAACGCAGTTCGTGCGTCTAGCAGTGTCTTTTTTTCATTATCTGATAGCAATGCCTCCCCATCGCTTGCAATAGCAGAGTCTAAGGCTTCGAGTGTTCTGTCAGCCTCCACTTGTTGTTCGCGTAGTTTACGTGCTTCCATATCCGCTTTTGCATTGGTCATGGAGTCGGTAATCATGGTTTCAATTTCTGTATCGCTTAAACCGTAGGAGGGCTTTACTTCAATTTTTGCTTTAGAACCCGTTGTCTGTTCTTCTGCGCTGACATTTAGTAACCCATCGGCATCGACTTGGAAGGTCACTTTAATTCTTGCTGCTCCTGCAACCATGGCAGGAATGCCTCGTAAGGTAAATTTGGCTAAGGAGCGATTTTCTTCAACGGTTTCGCGCTCACCTTGCAAGACGTGAATGGTCATTGCATTTTGATTGTCTTTAAAGGTTGTAAACTCTTGTGCTTTAGCGATGGGAATCGTGGTATTGCGTGCAATAACTTTTTCGACCAAACCACCATAGGTTTCTAAGCCTAATGAGAGTGGAATAATATCAAGCAGGAGCATTTCACTATCGGGCTTATTGCCTGCCAGTAAGTCTGCCTGAATCGCTGCACCAACGGCAACTACTTTGTCAGGATCAATATCAACTAAGGGAGGTTGCTCAAAAAACTCACCAACACGTTCACGGATAATCGGCATACGGGTAGAGCCACCCACCATCACCACGTCCATAATGTCATTTTTATCAAGCTCTGCATCACGCAAGGCCCGACGACAGGCAAATAGAGTTTTCTTTATTAGAGGTTCAGCTAATTCTACCAATTGATCATGGCTAAAACATCCTTCAAAACCATCAATAGAAACAGTTACCGTTGTTGTACTACTGAGAGCCTCTTTAACTCGGCGCGCTTCCACTAATATTTGACGTAGTTTTTTTGTATTTGTTTGATTATTCTCTGCTTGCTTTTCATCAAGCTGCTGTAAAATCCATTCAGCAATTACATGGTCGAAATCATCGCCACCTAAGGCTGAATCACCGCCTGTTGCCAGAACTTCAAACACACCGCGATTTAAGCGCAGAATGGATATATCAAAAGTACCGCCCCCTAAGTCATAAACCGCTATAATTTTTTCATCAACACCTTCATCTTGATCTAAACCATAGGCAACCGCAGCGGCAGTTGGCTCATTTAATAAACGATAAACATTCAAATCAGCCAATCGTGCCGCATCTTTAGTGGCTTGGCGTTGTGCATCGTCAAAATAGGCAGGAACGGTAACAACGACACCTTGAAGCTCGCCACCTAAAGCATCTTCGGCACGCGCTTTTAAGCTTTTTAGTATTTCTGCTGATATTTCAATGGCAGATTTATCACCGCTAATGGTACGAATTTTGGGGACAGCTAAATTGCCTTCTGCAAATTCATAGGGCAAGACACCAGCTAATGACTTCATATCATCCACACCACGCCCTAATAGACGTTTTGCTGAGGCAATGGTATTTTTATAATCATCGGTTAATGCGGCTTGCGCTGATTGACCCACACTAACCGAACCATCTTCTAAATAGCGCACAATGGATGGCAATAGATGCTCACCCTCTGAATCAGCTAGCGTTGCGGCATCACCACTACGCACAGTTGCAATTAATGAGTTGGTTGTTCCCAGATCAATTCCAGCCGCTAAACGGTGCTGATGGGGAGCCGTTGACATGCCAGGTTCGGATATTTGTAGTAGCGCCATAGGTGTTTTGGTAGATTAATTTTTAAGTTAATTTCTACCACGGAAGTTACGGAAGCCACGAAAAAGTTTTTCTAAGACTTTTCGTGTATTCCGTGTATTCCGTGGTTCCAATTTTTATTCTTACGATCTGTTCTGTCGTTAAATCATTCAGGCAAACATTTCATCTTCTAGCTTTTCTTGCAAGCGCTTTACTTCTTCGCTAAGACGCTCATAAAATCTCATTTTAAGCACCGCTTCTTTAGCTTGTTCTAGATTATTGGCTTCCAAGTTTTGTTGAAAATACGCTTCTAGTGCCTGTGTATCCTGCTTAATGTGCTTACCAATTTTGTCCACTTGATCCAATGCATCATTAGCCTGAGCGGCGGCTTCTAGCGCTTCGCGTGTTTCCATTTGAGCCATTAAAAAAGCCATATCATGAGTCGTTTCGCATAGTTCAACGTCTATATTTTGTAGCTCTAATAGATATTGTGCGCGTAAACGAGGTGATTTTAAGGCTTCATTGGCTTCATTGATATAGCCTGTGGTTTGAACCGCGATGCGCCGCTCTTGATCGTTTGCATTCACAAAGCGGTCAGGATGGTATTTAGCTTGTAATTGGCGGAAATTACGGGCTAATAGTGACTTATCCAGAGGAAACTGGACAGGTATAGAGAATAAGTCAAAATAATTTTGAGTGAAATTTAGGGACATGACTAAACCGTGAAACTCTCGCCACAACCACAACTACCACTCTCATTGGGATTAGAGAATTTAAAGCCTTCACTAAGCCCTTCTTTTTGAAAGTCCATTTCAGTACCATCAAGATAGACGAGGCTTTTAGGATCAATAATGATTTTTACACCATGAGATTCAAATATCTCATCATGATCATCCAGTGCATCAACAAATTCCATCACATACGCCATACCAGAACAACCGTGTGTTTTAACGCCTAAGCGCAGACCAATGCCTTTGCCACGATTATCTAAAAATGATTTAACCCGTTGTGCGGCTACTTCCGTTAATGTGATTGCCATAATAAACACCCTCAAAACATACCGTAGGGTCGGTGTAGCTTTGCGGAACCGACCAAACTTTAGCACAATTAATGGTCGGTTCCGCAAAGTGACACCGACTCTACATCGCAATAATTACTGCTTAGACTGAAAGTCATTAATTGCAGCTTTGATTGCATCTTCTGCTAAGACAGAGCAATGAACTTTTACAGGGGGTAATTCTAGCTCTTCTGCAATGTCTGTATTTTTAATTTCTTTAGCTTCGTCCAGTGTTTTGCCTTTTACCCATTCGGTTAATAGGCTTGATGAGGCAATGGCTGATCCACAACCATAGGTTTTAAATTTTGCATCTTTAATAATGCCGTCCTCACCCACTTGGATTTGCAACTTCATCACATCACCACACGCTGGCGCTCCGACCATGCCTGTACCAATATTTTTTGCGTCCTTGTCCATCATCCCTACGTTACGTGGGTTCTCATAATGATCGATTACTTTATTTCCATATGCCATTGTATTTGCCTCTTAGCTGTTAGCTAATTAATAAAATCCTTACTCTCACAGAAACGCAGAGTATGGTTTAGTGCGCAGCCCACTCGACACTGCTTAAATCAATACCTTCTTTATACATATCCCACAGTGGCGAAAGATCACGTAGTTTTTCTACCGCTTTGCGTGTTTCTGCAATCGCGTAATCTACTTCTGCCTCGGTTGAAAAACGTCCTAATGTAAAGCGCAACGAGCTATGCGCTAATTCATCACTACGCCCTAATGCACGTAATACATAACTTGGCTCTAAACTAGCGCTGGTACAGGCTGATCCCGATGAAACTGCCAAATCTTTAAGCGACATCATTAGGCTTTCGCCTTCTACATGGTTAAAGCTGATATTGAGGTTTCCTGCAACGCGCTGTTCTAAATCACCATTGATATAGACTTCTTCCATATCACTAAAGCCTTCTTGCAAGCGTGTACGCAAGGTTAAGAGTCGCTCATTGTCTTTTGCCATCTCTTCTTTTGCCAAACGAAACGCTTCACCCATGCCGACAATTTGATGCGTTGCTAATGTGCCCGAGCGCATTCCACGCTCATGTCCACCACCATGCATCTGTGCTTCTATGCGAATACGTGGCTTACGACGCACATACAATGCACCCATGCCTTTAGGTCCGTATATTTTATGAGCTGAAAAACTCATTAAACCAACATTGAGGTCTTGCATATCAATAGGTACTTTGCCTGCGCTTTGTGCCGCATCAACATGGAATACTATTTTATGTTCGTGGCAAATTTCACCAATGGCTTTTATATCTTGAATTACACCGATTTCATTATTCACATGCATAATGGAAACAACGGTCGTATCCTCTCTAATAGCTGCTTTCAATACGTCTAAATCCAATAAGCCATTATCTTTAGGATCAAGATAGGTCACGTCATAACCTTCACGCTCAAGCTGACGACAAGTATCTAGCACCGCCTTATGCTCTGTTTTCATGGTAATAATATGTTGTCCACGGCGCTTATTAAAATATGCTGCACCTTTGATTGCTAAGTTATCCGACTCAGTCGCACCACTCGTCCAGACAATTTCACGAGAATCAGCATTAATTAAGGCAGCAACATGAGCGCGCGCTTCTTTTACGGCTTCATCACTTTCCCAGCCAAAAGGGTGGCTTCTTGAGGCAGGGTTACCAAACACACCATCAAGGGTTAGATATTGCATCATTTTATCAGCAACACGCTGATCAACAGGCGTTGTTGCAGAGTAATCAAGGTATATTGGGGTTTTAAGTTCGCTCATAAGGCGCAATCCTTTAAATAAATTTTGTTGGCTTTGAGGAAGTTCCAAGCAATGATTTTATCCATCTTACTTGCCCTTTTGCGCCTCTTGATATGCTCCAATCAGATACAAAAAATCTGCGCAATATGGGGTAGATTCATTGCTTGAAACTTCCTTAATCTACTATTCAAAAATGCTAATAAATTCAGACGACTGAATTATTAGGCATCATCTCTATTACTTTTTCTTTCTTTTGACGCGCTGCAATTTCTATCACATCCGCACGCGACATCATTTCTTCGAGGGAAATATCATCAAGAAAAGATTGAATGCGATGACTTAAATCCATCCACAGATCATGTGTCAGACAACGTTCATTTTGTTTGCAATTACCCTGTCCTCTACATTTCGATAGATCAACATTTTCATCTACCGCCATAATAATTTCAGACATCGCAATTTTAGATGGGTCTCGGCTTAAACGATAGCCGCCACCTGGACCACGCATACTATTGACGAGTCCTTGCCTACGCAGTTTAGAAAAAAGTTGTTCTAGGTAAGAGAGAGAAATATCTTGACGTTCTGAAATTTCAGCTAGTGAAACAGGCTTCTCTTTGCAATGCAGGGAAATATCCAGCATTGCGGTAACGGCGTAACGACCTTTGGTTGTTAACTTCATTGAGGGGCTCCATAGCGGTATAAGAGGCAGTCTCGAAATCTGTATTTTATTTCGGGAGTACTCCTAAGTATCTGCATCTAGCAGGAAGATGCTTTTGGAGCTAAATGCAATTATATAGCCCGTAGTAGAGATACTCTTTCTAGTCAAACGCTGATACTGTCCGTTCATCAGTGTTTTCTAATATTTTGAATAGTAAAATACCTGACCAGAACAGTCAAGTATTCTCTCTATCAATTTCGCTCTTTTTTTTAGCGCTCTTCCCTGTAAAAGCCTCCGCTTCAATTTCTGATAATGGCTCTAGTTCTAGCACTCCCCCCATATGACGGATTTGCTTACACATTTTATCCATGCGCTGATCCATCGCATGAATATGATCTAACATTTTATTAACCGTATTAGCGACAGGGTCTGGCATATCTTTTGTTGAACCATAAGCATCAAATCCCATCTTTTTAGCAACAGCATCACGATATTTTTGTTTATTAGTACGTTGCACAACCTCACGACCTGGTACGCCAACAACAGTGGTATTCGCATGAACTTCTTTTACCACCACCGCATTTGAACCAATCCGTGCATTATCATTCACCATGATGGGACCAAGAATTTTAGCTCCTGCACCAACTACCACATTATTACCTAACGTCGGATGGCGTTTACCTTCTTGCCAACTTGTACCTCCCAGCGTTACCCCATGATAAAGCGTACAATCATTACCAATTTCTGCGGTTTCACCAATTACAACGCCCATGCCATGATCAATAAAAAAGCGTCGCCCAATAACCGCACCAGGGTGAATTTCTATGCCTGTAAATAAACGCGCTATATTTGACCACACTCTCGCCATCCATTTTAGACCTCTCTCCCATAAAGCATGGGAAATACGATGAAAAATAATGGCATGCACACCGGGATAAGTCGTTATGATTTCAAAGGTATTACGTGCAGCAGGGTCACGATTAAATACACAAGAGACATCTTCTTTAATTTGTGAAAACATGATTGAATTTAAATCTTTCAGAAAAGGGGGGGAAATATTTAAACATAAAAGAGAGGGAGAGGGAAATTATCAGCGTGCGATAATGAAACTTTTTTAGGCACTAGTGGACGCCCAAGGGTTACTACTCATCTTATGAAGAAGCTACAGCTGATATTGTGCAATATATTGCCTATTACAATGGGCAACGTTTTCGCAGTTATAATGATTATCTAACCCCAGTTGTTTCTGAGTAAAATGCAAACTAAATTATTTTATTCAAATGTACGGAAAGACTTGACCACTGTAGCTTCAACAAGGGCTACCAGTTTAAGGCGGGACAGTTCATGTTTCTGCTATTCACCCGCACCCTTCGACAAGCTCAGGAAGCAGTGTCCTGAGTTTGTTGAAGGTGTGTTATTTGCCATAACCTTATCGCGCTTATAAGGTTGATAGTCTAATTTTCACAGTTGCATCCAAAATTCACTTGTTCCTGTAGTAACTACAGGGTGTATGCTTCATGGTATTAGAATTTAAGGATGGTAATAATGACGATTAATGTTGATGTTTTTTCCTCACCTGGTTGTGGGAAGTGTGGTCATGCGAAAAAGGTACTACAAGAACTTGCTATAGAGTTAGGTGAAGATAAAATTAATTGGAGAGAGGTTAATATTCTTGAGGATATTGATTACGCCGTTGATTTAGGTGTTTTATCAACGCCCTCTATCGCTATTGATGGCGTGTTGATATTTAAAAGCCTACCTTCCCCGCACCGTTTGCGTAAGGAGTTACTTGACCATTTAAAGCGTGATTGCCCATGTTAATACTTTTATTCATTACGGCAGGATTACTCGGTTTATTAGCTTTTTTTGAACCCTGCACGATTGCAACCCACACTCTATTCTCTGTAAGACTCAATCAATCTTTGCAGCGTAAACAGCCGTTAATAATACTCTGGTTAAGCCGTACTGCTTTACTCGTTTTGCTCTTTACCGTTGCTGTTTTATTGTTTGATATTCCTCAGTGGGGGAAATACACGCCCAGCATTATTTTATGTGTGATGGCTACTGTTTATTTGATTTCTCGCTTTGTTTATATCCCCATTCCACATTTAGAATTTTATAAATTAATTCCGTGGAAAAATATGCCGATGTCGCTTCAATTAGGTCTGACATTACCTGCCTGTACTTTGCCTTTAATCCTTGTAATAGCAGGTATGAGTGTCACATTAGGATCAGTCACTAGTGCTGCTATCGCAGGCGGTTTATTTTCTTTTGGCTTTACCTTACCTATGCTAGTAACGGTGTTTAAAGGTGTTGATGAAAAAACAAAAAAACTGCTAAGTCAGGCTGCCAATACAAGTCCTTATCTCACCGCTATTTTATTATTCGGCTTAGCCGTATATCTTTTAATGCCTGTGCTTCGTAGCAATGCTGATTTGTTAGAACAGACCTTGCAAACCGCCAGTTGGAGCGGAATTACCATTGCTTTTGTTGCAGGCTTTATTTTCAGCTTCAACCCTGTCTCATTCGCATCCGTACCTGTCATGCTCGCTTATGTGAGTAAATCGCATGATAAGAAAAAAGGCTTAATACTTGCGGGGTCTTTTATAGCAGGTCTAATCACCACCCACGTTGTACTAGGCATTATTGCTGCTTTTGGTGGTGACTGGGTACAAAAGGTGATGGGAAGAGAATGGAACTGGGTGCTTGGCCCTATTTTAATAATGATGGGTTTAATGTGGTCAGGACTGCTTACTATTCGTTTACCTTGGTTTGGCATGAAAGCTCATAAAGTGAGTAGTCTCTGGGGGGCATTTTTATTAGGCATACCGTTTTCAATTGCAATTTGTCCCTTTTGTACACCTGCATTAATGGTGACACTAACCGCAAGTGCTGCCATTGGATCTGTTACTTTTGGAGGAGCATTACTCTTTGCTTTTGCACTTGGTCGTAGCATACCCGTTGCGCTTGGAGCCTTTGGTATGGGCTGGTTAGAAAATTTCAAGGTGCTGTCTAAACACCAACGATTTTTTGAAGTCTTTGCTGGGTTGCTACTAGTATTGGCAGGACTTTATGTTATTCGACAGTATTATGCGCCCATGAATTTTTAGAGAAAGAAGATAAAAAGTTCTGCAAAAAAATCTTTACTCCGTACTATGGTACGCAAGTTAAAATCCTATACTAAAAACATCCATCTATATTAAAAATATAAGGAGAAACTAGGTGAAAGACTTACTAAAACAATTATCGGGCTTAATAGGTACAGGATTTGCGGCATCATGTTGCCTTGGACTACCAATCGCCTTATCGATGCTTGGTGCAACAGGCATGAGCTTTTTGGCAAAAGATGCTTATTTACTTCCCTTTTTTGTTGGCTTTCTTGCCCTTACACTGTGGTTGTTATTTCGCTCTAGCGGAAGAAATGCGAACCGTAAACCCTTTTGGTTGGGACTAGTGGGTAGCTTGATAGCAAGTGTTGCCATGTGGCTAGTCATGACGGGCATTAAACCCATTTTATTACCTGTTTATATTGGTATCGGTTTATTATTTGTATCTACCCTTTGGGATTTTATCAATGGACGAAAATCAGCGGTCTGTACAATGAATACTGATAGCAGAGAATTACATGAAAAACCTATTGATATGTCACGTCGTGCGGTTAATGGAGCCGCGTTATCAGTGCTAGCAGCAGGTGCATTTTACGGCATCTATAAATCAGTTGAAATTTATGGACCTAAGGCAGAAGCTGGTGATATTGCTTGCTATGGAGCAAATAGTTGCAAGGGAACAACGGCGTGTAGCACGTCAGATAATGCGTGTACTGGGCAGAATAGTTGTAAAGGTAAAGGCTGGATTAATTTATCCGCTACAGACTGTAAAGCCCGTGGTGGTCAACCACTTAAAGGCTCACCTGGTGACCCTACTGCCTGATATAATCAGCGCATATGAAACAGAATGAAAAGCTATTACAAAATATCCCGACCAATTTAATCACTGGCTTTTTAGGCGTGGGGAAAACCAGTGCCATTTTGCATTTAATCAGTCAAAAGCCTACTAACGAAAAATGGTCTGTGCTTGTCAATGAATTTGGTAGCGTGGGAATTGATGGCGCTATCTATAAAGCTAAAGGGATAGCGGTTAAAGAAATTCCTGGTGGTTGTATGTGCTGTGCTGCGGGTGTGCCATTGCAAATTGCCATAAACCGTATTTTAAAAGAAACCCGCCCGCAACGTTTATTAATTGAGCCATCAGGCTTAGGACATCCAAAGCGGGTTTTAGATACTTTGCGAGGTCAATACTTCAAAGAAGCTTTATCGCTCAAAGCCAGTATTTGTTTGTTAGACCCGCGCAATTTATTAGATGAGCGTTACACGACACATGAGAATTTTATCGATCAAATAGCATTAGCCGATATTGTAGTCGCCAATAAAACCGACTTGTGTGATAGCGATACCTTAACGCATTTTAATCGCTATATTGAAGCATTACAGCCTGCTAAACAAAAAATTACAGAAACTCAGTTTGGGCAGTTGAATGCTAGTTTACTTGACTACAATCCCACCTCAAACCGCAACGCTCAATTTCCTGATTTTCATCAAACCACAAATAAAAAAACAGGAATCGCTGGAAAAGATGGGTATCACAGTGAGGGATGGGTATTTTCAGAAGAACAGATTTTTGACTTTGACAAAATCACTCTCTTATTTGCCCAGTTTGGGACAATAAGAATTAAAGCAATACTGAAAACGAATAAAGGGTGGAAAATGTTTAATATTCAAAACAAACAAAAAGAAGTCACTGCGATTGATTCAGCAGAAGATAGCAGGTTGGAAATAATTAGTCGCAATCAACAAAGATTAAATAAAGAAGCGTTAGACCAACAACTTAATCATTGTTTAATCTAGGAGTCGTGTCATGCGCATAGGAGAAGTGGCTAAAGCAGCGGCAATCAATATTGAAACGGTACGTTTCTATGAACGTAAAGGATTGATTGAGCAACCAGTAAAACCGTCCGAAGGATATAGAGACTATTCAAATAAACTACTTGAGCGACTTTTATTTATCAGACGCGCTAAAAACTTAGGATTCACACTAGAAGAAATTGCAAATTTATTAGCAATGGAGTCTGCAAGGTGTGATGAAGTACAAGAAATGGCAACAGCTAAATTACGTGATGTACGCTCTAAGCTTGTTGACTTGAAACGTATGGAGTTAGTGTTAAGTAAGTTGCTTATTAGTTGTCAAACTAACCCTAAAAAATCAGGCTGTCCGATTATTGAAACACTGATTACCGATTGAAGCAAACGATCATGAAGAATTTACCTGTCATACTATCAATATCTGGCATGACCTGTGACAGTTGCGCTACTCACGCGGCAAAAGCATTAGAAGTAATTCAGGGCGTTAGCGCTGTTGAAGTTTTAATAATTTAGTCAATAACCTTCAAAGCGCTAAGAATCATCATCATTTTTATTTGAATACCAAATTTCATTATGCAGATGCTGCTCTACTTTTCGACGCGGAAGCCAGCCTTTGCGCTCTAGATCGGGCTTATCATGAAATTCAGAAACATAACCTAAGCAAAGATAAGCAATGGGTGTAATGTGATCTGGCAAATTCAGTAGATCTTTTAGTTTTTTTTCGTGCAAAATGCTTACCCAACCTACTCCTATATTTTCGGCACGAGCGGCTAACCATAATGTTTGTACAGCACAAACGGTACTGTACAAGTCCATATCACTATTTGTGGTTCTTCCTAGGACAAAATCGCCAGTGCGCGTTCTATCGCAGGTCACGCAAATATTAAGCGGAGATTCTGTAATCCCTTCTAACTTTAAGGCTTGATATTGCTGTTTTCGCTTACCGCTTAAACGTTCTGCGGCTTCATTGTTTGCAATGATAAATTCTTGTTTAATCGCCTGTTTGGTTTTATCATTTTTTATAATAATAAAGTCCCAAGGTTGCATAAAACCCACACTGGGTGCATGGTGTGCAGCCGTTAATATACGCAATAAAACATCAGCGGGAATACGCTCAGGTAAAAATTCATTTCTCACATCTCGGCGAGTATAAACTGTTTTATAGAAAGCCTCCCGCTCTTGTAGTGTGATATGCTCGCTCATAATATTTACTCCTTATTTTCTGGCTTTTTTAAGGAACGTGCGCAAAATCACCTCCCGAAGCTCTAACACAGAATGTTTATTTCAAATAGAATGAACTCATAAAACGACATGGCTACCCTAAGCAACGAATGAGATCACTCAAACAGGGATAAAAAGCAAGTTAGAACCTCGGGACGTTGTTTCGTGCTCGTTCCTGAAGAAGTTCCAAGCAATGATTCTACCCAGCTTATTTGCTCTTTTTCCCCTACTTGAATCATATCACCCGTTGCGTAGAGTGACTATGTGCCTCTTGATAGGCTCCAGTCAGTAACAAAACATCGGTGCAATATAGGTAAATTCATTACTTGAAGCTTCCTCAGCGAACTGACTTTCTAATAAGGAAAGCTAACGTTGTAAGTAAATATCATCACTACACATAAATACTTTTTAGCTACCCGTTTAAGGCGGGACAGTTAATGTTTCTGCCTATTCACCCGCACCCTTCGACAAGCTCAGGAAGCTAGTTCCCTGAGCTTGTCGAAGGGTGCGGGTTGTTTGCTATGACTTTACTTGTCCCGCCTTAAGTTGGTAGCCTCCTTTTTCTAAAGAGAATAAAAGGGAACTAACGGCAGAAAATAATGTCATAAGCAACGAGTCGTGTATACTACAATGCTCTAACTATATAATTTTAAAAGGGATCACAAAATGAAAACACAATTAATTTTAGCAAGTATGGTTTTATCAACCGCATCTTTTTCCCTAAGTGGTTGTAATTCAGGCGCAGCAAAAGGAGCCGCAGTAGGTGCGGTAGCAGGAGCCGTTGTTGGTAGATCTACAGGTAATCATAGTGACCAACGCACGAGAGAAGGTGCATTAATTGGCGCAGCAGCAGGCGCTATTATTGGTAATGAAAGAGATAAGAAGAAATAAATTACTATCGATTTCTCGTAATCAAACAAGCCCACATTTTTGTGGGCTTGTTTTTATTGGATGAAACGGCATCTTCCAGCAGTTTTCAGCCATTCATTGTATCTGATAGCACTTCTCTATAAAGCTAGTTACCAAATAGTAAGGATTGGAAACTTTAGTTTTTCAGTCTGTCCCGCAAATATGCTATAACAGTTCTCCCAATTATTCCTTGCGTAGCTTTCTTAATATGTCTGATAAAAATAGCAACAAACCGTTAATTTTAGTGGAT
>DRMS01000016.1 GCA_011322515.1 Leucothrix mucor | reverse complement strand
TTATCTCTGATATAATTTGTCAGAACGATTGAGACCTAAAAAGATGGGACTTACTCAGCATCTTTTGCGTCATACCGTTTATTACGATTATTTATCTAAAAAACAATTTCGCTGTGACTCTATCCCTTTGCGAGATCATTTTTTATAATCAGCTTGCGGTTTGCTGGTTTTGTTTGCGCTTTTTTTCCATCTGTTCCTTTGCTAGCTCACGCATATCTTCCACCTTGTCACTTTCATCCATAATCTCAACGCCCAGCAGGGTTTCGATACAATCTTCTAATGTCACGATGCCTTCGGTTTGACCATAAGAATCCACCACCAGAAACATATGCTGTTTTTTCTTTATAAAAAGATCCAGTGCCTTGGAAACAGAAATATTTTCATTAATATTGAAAATATTATTTTTGACTGTTTTTACCGTGGCAGTATCGTCTTTTAATGCTTGTTCGAATATTTTTTTAGTCAAGGTGATGCCTGTTATATTGTCAATATTGTCCTTATAAATTGGCACTCTTGAAAAGCGAAATAGCCCTGCTTCATTTTCTATAATATCTTTAATCGTCCTATCTTCTTCTAGTGCAAAGACCACGCTACGCGGGGTTAAAATATCTTTAACTTTTATCATACTAAGAAGAAGAACATTTTCAATTACATCTGACTCTTTTTCATTAATAACGCCATCACTTTCACTCATCAGAGCACTTTCAAGTAATTCTGCCTTACTCATACTATTGATGCTGTCTTTGTCTTTTGAAATACGATCGGTGACAAAAAGTGTGAGGATAATAATGGGAAAGGTTAGCCAGATAAAAAAGCGAATAATATAAGCGGCAATAGGTGCTATTGCCTTCCAATGGACAACACCAATAGTTTTAGGAATGATTTCTGAGAAAAACAGAATACCAAAGGTGAGTATCGCAGCAACATAAAAGACCGCACCAGAGCCAAAAACAAACTCTGCCTGCGCACCAACTGCGGCTGCACCTAAGGTATTAGCAACCGTGTTAAGAATCAAAATTGAAGCGATTGATTTATTAATGCTCGTTTTTTGTGACTTCAATAAGGCGCCGATTTTAGGACGATTTTTTTCCATCATTGAGACATAAGACATGGTGGTAGAGAGTAGAACTGATTCCATGATTGAACATAAAAAAGAGATCCCGATAGACAGGGAAAAATATAATACAAGTAATTCCATTAGGGTAGTTTTTTGCCTTTTACCTGAATCCACGCAGGGAATCAGAAGATAAGATGTTGATTTTAGATGCTACTACGTAAGTGCAAAGAGTATATTTACAATACTAAGTACTGTCACTAGTTATTACTAAGTTCTGCATATTATTCAATATTGAGTCTTTAAAGTGAGGATTCAATAAAATCCTAACGTTAAACTTGTCTTGTTGAGCGACTAACTTAAAGCGGTACAAGTAACGTCATAGCAAACGACCCGCCTTAAACTAGTAACCTCTTTTTGCCTTAGGTTGAATCCTCAGCCCTTAAGTTCCATAAAAATACCTCTAGTCACTGATCTTGTCACAGTAATCTGCATAGAAGATGAACAATCAAATAGAATCCCCTATCTTTTACAACATGAAAAAACAAGAATTACATTGTCTGGTCATTAGAGGTCACGTAGGTCGCTACCCTGCATTAGTACAGTCTTTGAACAAATATTCTAATAGCATTAACGTTGAGCTAATTAATAATGATGCGCTAATAGTTCATCGTGCATTGCATGATAAAAAATATGGCTTAATTTTCTTGTTTCAAGAAAGTGGACTAGCAATAGAGGCGCTTGCCGACATTATGCGCGAAAATGGTTCTGAATCCATTTTGGTTTCTTTAAATGATGAAAAACCGCAGTCCGTGTTATCAACAAAAATTGGCTATACAGGCGTACAAATTTGCAATCTTCACTATCAGCCTTCAGGTTCACTCTCTCAACTTGCGCTTAAATTTTTAATTCAATATGCTTTTTTAAAGACAGAATTCCGTAATTGTAAATCGCTGCTACGTATATCCGAGCAACGTTGTCATTGGCTGGTTGATTCTAGCTCTGAAGCGGTCGCATACATCGGTAGTGACCTGCACTTATACGCCAATCAAACCTATATCAACTTATTAGCTTATGACTCACTGCATAGCTTAAAAATAACCGCCGTTTCTGATTTAATCTTAGCAGATGAAAGAGAAGTCTATTTTGATTTTATGCGTCAGTACGAGAACCGAGCCCCAAAAGCATCGGCTTTAATTGTTACGTTACATCCACAAGAAGGTAAAGATTTTCGCGCCAGCATTCGACTAATCCCGACTGTATTTAGTGGCACACGTTGTTATCAGCTTTGGATAAGAAAACTGGGTTCAGGTAGATTGCCACCCATGCTAAATCAGGAAAGATTAGGTTACGATGCTTCCTCTTCCATTATGGCAGATGAAATGCAAGCTGAAATTGAGTCTCCTTGGGATGATAGCCCTGCCTTTAAAGCAGCTAAGGAGGTTGCTGAATCAGATAATCCTAAGGTAAAGCATCCTGTTCTCATCAAAGGAAACAAACAAAAACGCTCTAAGCATGCGGCAAGATTTGCCGCCGCTACCCGCTCTGTTTCTACCCGAACAGAAGCCACTCTTGATAGGGTGATGCTAAAGAAACCTGCTATTTATACCAAACTGTTAAAGGAAGTCCTACTAAGTAGCGATGTATCCTTAAAGCTATCTAAATTGGATACCTTAAAAAACACGACGACCTCAAAACGTCAATATATCGTGGATTTAATGGTATCAGAGCGAGAGCATAACAATGTGAGTGGCTTGCTTGATAAAAAATATCATGATGTTTTTTGGGATCAGGCAATGATATTGCTTTTATTCAAGCACTTAAAACAGACAGGCTCCAAGGAATTGAAATTATTGATACCACTAAGTGAGTCAGCATTAAATGATGAAGCCTTTAAATATTGGATTAGAACCAGTGTTACACGCTTTAAAAATGATGTGTCTAACTGTGTTTTTCTACTGCCATTTTTTACTACTGTGGTGAATAACGGAAGTATTGAAGGCATTCGTGAGCAATTTGGCAATCATCCTTGCCAGATGGGTATCGACAATTTTGTACTCAATGGACAGACTAAAATCATTTTGGAAGCGACCCAACCAGAATTTATACGCTTTTCAAAAAAATGGGTTAACGCGAGTATTAAAAATAAAAAACAAGCATTAACGTTGGCAAGAACCATCAAATCACTTGAAAAAAATCATATTAAAGTGATCGCTCCCTATAATTCAGGAGAACGCATGAGACAGCTTTTTGAAATAGCAGGCGCTTCCTTTTGTCAGAAACAGGCAGTTAGTTGAATGCTAAAGCAATACAATACTGCCAATTAGTAGATCATACTTCAGCATAGCTTAGTGAGTGTGACTCATTGTCTCCAAAAAATAAAAATAAAAATAAAATAATGCCAATAAAAAACTACAATATCGCAATCATTGCACGGGATAATACTATCTACGCATGGCAACAGAATGTTCTAACACGCTTGCTAGAATTAGAAAATATCACAGTAACCTTATTACTATCCAGACAAGCTCCAGCAGAAAAGCCACCTTTAGCGTTGCGTTTTATCCACCATATTGAGCGTTTTTTATATAATTGCCAGCCCGATTTTTTTATAGAACAGCCCATTGATAACCTGTTAGATAATGTAAAAAAACAACGTTTGTCAGAGACAGAAAAAGCCGACTTAGGTGACATTG
Source organism: Leucothrix mucor (assembly GCA_011322515.1). Taxonomy (GTDB): domain Bacteria; phylum Pseudomonadota; class Gammaproteobacteria; order Thiotrichales; family Thiotrichaceae; genus JAGLBW01. Next base: position 3,185 of record DRMS01000016.1, on the reverse strand, counting down.
ATTTTGCACTTAATTTATCAGAACAATCTGTGCCTGATAAATTCTTAAAGCAACCAAAACTAGGTATCTGGTCAATTTTTATTGGTGATAATGAAAAAGTAAACTCTCAGTTAACCGCCATCAATGATTTTATCTCAGAAAATGACGTGGTAACGATAGGTTTACAGCTTGAAACACTACAACATGAAGCCAATATCACCCTGCATAAAGCCCAAGCAAGTATTGATATGGCATCGTTATGCCGCACTGCGGAACAATGTCTACATAAAAGCGCCCAGTTTATTCCCCATTATTTAGAACAAATGCAACATGGAAAAGGAGTCACCTTACTAGAGTTTGCACAAACTAAAGCACTTAAAAATAGCATTTCTTTAACAGAATCAGCCAGCTTAATCTGGCAATCTGTAAAGCGAGTTGGCAAGAAAATGGATCATAAATATCTGGCTAAAGAGCAGTGGGCGTTGATTTATACCGATAATTCTAGCAGTTCTTCCTCTAAATCAGAACATAATGCAAATTTAAACTTTGCGTCCTTTAAGACATTACCCCCGCCACAAGACCGCTTTTGGGCAGATCCTTTTGTCATCAGTAGAGACGGTAAAAATTATATTTTCTTTGAAGAATTACTGTTTGCAAGGGGTTTAGGGCATCTATGCTGTATGGAATTATATGCAGACGGAACACATAGCGAGCCAGTAAAAATATTAGAAAAACCATATCACTTATCTTATCCTTTTGTTTTTCAATATAAAAATGATGATTATATGATCCCTGAATCAGGAGAACAGCAATGTCTGCAGCTTTATAAATGCACAGAGTTTCCTCACCAATGGACGTTTGAAAAAAACCTATTAGAAAATACTCAAGCCTACGATAGCACCGTATTTGAGTATGATGGTGTGTGGTGGTTATTCGCCTGTATTGCCGCCGATAACAAATCATCCAGCAGTGAGGACTTGCATCTTTTTTATGCCGATAGCCCAATAAGCAATCATTGGCAAGCACATCCAATGAATCCAATCGTCTCTGATGCCGCAACAGCACGTCCTGCGGGTAAGCTATTTGAATATAACGATACAATTTATCGCCCATCACAAAACTGTGCAAGATCTTATGGTGCAGGGCTAAATTTGTGTGAAATTACTCAATTAACAAAAACGACCTACTCAGAAAAAGTAGTTAGCCACATATTTCCTGATTGGGATAAGTGCTTAAAAGGCATGCATACTTTTAATTTTAATGAAAATATTACGGTGAGTGATGTGATTATTGATCAGCGATAAGGAGATTAAGACTACTCCCTGATAAAAAAGTACTGGACTGATCGTCAAAATAATAAATAGGCTACCAGTTTAAGGCGGGACAGTTCATATTTCTGCTATTCACCCGCACCCTTCAACAAGCTCAGGAAGCGGTGTCCTGAGTCTACCGAAGGGCTAGCTTCCTGAGCTTGTCGAAGGGTGCGGGTTGTTTGCTATGACGTTACTTGTCCCGCCTTAAGTTGGTAGCCAATAAATATAAGTGAGAACAACATGCATATAGCACACGTTATAGAACCAATGGAGCACGGTGTTTTTATCTGGGTTGTTGATATGGCAAATAAGCTAGTGAAATCTGGCTATAAGGTCACTGTCATACATTCCATCCGCAAACTAACACCCAAAAACTGGCGAGAAATGTTTGACCCACGCGTCACCCTAATTCATCTACAAATGAGTCGTTCTATTGACCCTATTATCGATACCAAAGCATTGATTGGCTTATATCAGCATTTAAAACGCATTAACCCTGATGTTATTCATGGGCATTCATCAAAAAGTGGTTTTCTAGCGCGTGCGGCAGGATTTTTATTACGCAAGAATCATAAGGTACTTTACACCTCGCATGCGATTCATTATCCACTAATTCGCCAACCAATGAAGCGCCAGCTTTATAAAATATTAGAATTATTAGGATACTACTTAGGTGGTACTATCGTTGCTTGTTCTAAAAAAGAATATGAGATAATCCGCAAAGAAATTACCTCAGGAAAGACACAGCGCCTGATTAGAATCAGTAACGGCATCGACACAGATCAAACCATTCCAAAAGATTACTCAATTAAAAATAATAAAGTAAAAATTGGCGTACTAGGTCGCATATCAGAACAAAAAGCACCGTGGGAATTTGCAACTATTGCTAAATCAATCAACGCTAAACGCAATGATATTGAATTTATTTGGGTCGGTGGTGGCGAACATCATGATGTCGCCAATCTTGAGCAGAATGGTATTAGAGTAACAGGCATGTTAAGCCGTAAAGACGCTTTAAAAGAAGTTTCCGCGCTCGATATTTTTTTGCAAACCTCGCTTTATGAAGGATTATCCCTTGCCTTATTAGAAGCCCAAGTTGCAGGTATTCCAGCCGTTGTAACCAATATTCCTGGTAATGATGAAGTCGTACAACATCAAAAAACAGGTTATGTAGGCAACAGCACAGAAGAGCTGGAAAAATTTACTGAAAAATTAATAGACTCCGCAGAACTAAGACAAAAAATGGGGAAAGAAGCAATGCATTACGCGAAAAAGAACTTCTCATTTGATGTTATGGGGGATATTTATAAACAACGCTATCAATATATTGCAGAAAATAGTGATCGCTCAAACTGTACTGCTACTCCAATATTAAAATAAGCTCATAGATTAACCAAAAAAATATTCCTCAAATGACCGCTACTAATTTTTGCAATAACTCATCAACCATTGCTTCACTATGCGATACTGAAAGCGTCACCCGCAACCGTGCTGTATTCACTGCAACAGTCGGTGGCCTAATCGCAGAAACCAGCAATCCTTGATCTAATAAGCGTTGACTAATTGCGACCGCTTTTTCACTACTGCCGATCATAATGGGCTGAATAGCCGTATCTGAGGGCATTATCTCTACCCCCTGCTCTTTTGCGCCTTGTTTAAAACGTTTAATTAAGTGCTGCAATTTTTCTCTACGCCCTGTTTCTTTTTGGATTATTTCAAGACTGGTTAGCGTTGCAGCGGCAATTGCAGCTGGCATTGCGGTGGTGAATATATGACTGCGCGCAGTTTGGATCAGGTATTCTACCAATGCTTCCGAGCCTGCTATAAAGGCTCCTGCTGTGCCGACTGCTTTACCCAGTGTTGCCATTAAAATAGGTACATCACCCTGCCCTA
>DRMS01000015.1 GCA_011322515.1 Leucothrix mucor | reverse complement strand
TTGCGTAGAGTAACTATGCGCCTCATGAGTTCATCCAATCTGAAATAAAAATTCTGCGTTAGAACTTCGGGACGTTATTCCGCGCTCGTTCCTAAGTCCTATCGCACAGGTGCAGGTGGATTAAAGCTAGATTGTTTTGGCTGTATCTCCAATGCCAATGGACGACCTTGCTGATCCAGTAACATCAATTCAACACGACGGTTAACACTGCGCTCTTTAACTGATTGACCCAGAATAGGCATTTCTTCTCCCAATGGTGAAACGCGAATTCTGGATTTAGCAATACCATGATGCACTAGGTAATTAACAACGGTTGCTTGTCGCCTTACCGCGAGACGGCGGTTATAAGCATTAGAACCTTTAAAGTCGGTAAATGACTGTATATTTAATTTCAAATGAGCGTGTCGGCGCAATACAGAGACATCTGCATCTAAACGTTTTTGCTCGGCTTTAGTCAGTGTAGCCAAATCAAAGCCAAAATATACGGCTGGCTCCCAACGAATACCACGAACAGCCCGACGATCCATCTTCGTCACTACTTTGGTAACAACCTTGGTTTTGTACTTAGTTTTATACTTTGTCTTATATTTAGTAATAACTTCTTTTTTTACCTTAACTTTTTCAACTACTTTTATTTTCTCCACTATCTTGACTTTAGGCTGTGGTATATCACAACTTTCATCATATTTTGCATAAAGCGAATCAGTTGTAGCACAGCCCGATAAGGCAAGAGCGACTGCGCTGACCATCAATAATGTATAGTGTGGTTTTATCACTGGATTATTATTTTTCATTATTCTTACCCTTATTATTTTTATTTTTTCTTTGTGCGCTTTGTGTCTTTTCGAGAGATTCTTGTTTCTAAAACCACGAACCAAAGATGTCTTCCAAAGAATTTTTACTAGCTGTATCCTCAACTCTAGTCTTAGGTCTTGCAGTTGATTCACCTGGTATTTCTACTCGGTTTCTATCCTGTTGCTTTTCACCACTTAACCAGCCTAAATTCTTCTCATCAAATTTATACTGCATACCAACATACACGCCTTGCTTATTGTAACCTTCGCTATCAAGATCATCGTCTTCAAAGCCTTTGATATTATAACCTGCACCAACCCGCATATTTTCTTGCATTAAGTAATTCACTCCTAAACCTGCTGAGTATTGACGTTCTCTAAAGTCATTGGTTGTTAAGACACCGCCATGAATATCGGCATCAAAGCGCTTATTAATATCCCAAATCAAGCGTCCATCTGCTAAGGCTGTATTGGTGCTTATATCAACACCACCATTGCCACATTTCTCATACTTATTGCCTAGACGACCTGAGATAGAAACAGATTCATTGATCTGATAACTTTGATGAGTGGATAAGATATGCTTATTACAATCATCTTCAGCATTAAAGCCCCGTTCTAGTTTATTTTCATAGAGGAACAACATGCTGTGCTTATTGTTGTTGCGTGGGCGTAATGACAAACCAACCGAGAAGGTATTATTGACTTGTAGGTTTTCCTTATCACGATCCCAGTCAAAACGGGCTGAATCACGTAGTAGCACACTCCATTCTTCATCTAAACGTGCGACATAGGTTCCTTCCATGCCAACATAATCACGATCATCATCATGGCGTAGCTCAACCCGTCCGCTCTTACGCTCATTTTTATTGCGTAAATCTTTAACGCCAACAGAAACAGAAACAGAGTCTTTACCCGCCCCTTCGATATTTTTTACAATCTCCATTCGAGGAGCAACGGATAGACCTTTTTTGACTTCATAATCACCACGAATACCTGATGCAGTTTCAAGGTCACGCCCATTGGTTGTACCGCGTAAACGATATTCAGAATAAATTTCTGTTGATGGTAATACCGTTGATTTTACACCTGCCGAGAACGTGGTTTGCTTATTTTTAGTCGATAAACCACTGATTCCCGTCATGCTATTAATCTGCTCTGCCTTAGTGTAAATCTTCACCTTCTCATGCACTTGAAGGTCGGCACCAATTGCCACGCGACGACGATCCGTATTGCCAATATCCTGCTCATATTCAGCTGAGATATTACCTTTGCGCTTACCGATATTAATCGGCGCTTTAGCCCCTAAAATCACCGTATTAAAGCTATCGCTATCTGCCGAGTTTTTCTGTCTGATATGACGCGCTCCCGCTTTTAGAGTCACCTTGCCTGTCTTTACATCGGCAGTAACCCCCACACTTTGCTGCACTGAATCTTCACTCAAACTTTTAGAATGAATCGCCTCAACATTAACCCCAACATCCTTGCTAATACGTTGACGGTGTGCAATACGTAATTCCTCACGATCTGCCGTTACACCGCCCGATTGATTTTCATAGTTTTTATCTGCACGACCATAGGTGAGATTAGTTTTGCTGCTAGCACTCCATTTTTGCTCCACACTTAAGCGTACTGCCTTGCCATCATCTTTACTGTCTGACTGATGCTTCAAGGTTGCTGCACTGGCGGTAATACGTGTGTCTTTGTTTTTATATTCTGCTGAAACACCCGTAATTTTCTTACCTTTGGTTTTATTATCATCATAAGAATGACTGATACCAACATTTAACGCTTTAGTCACCTGATGATTGATACGCAGACCAGCAACAGTGTACTTTTCAGTATTACCGTCCAGATCATAAGAAACACGAATATAAACAGGGTTTTGTTTTTCATCTACGCTAGGAATGGCATCAGAAAAGCTTAAATCACCCGTTAAATCATCTAAATTATAGTCACCAAAGCGACTTAGTTTGCGAATATTAATCACCACACCAGGGTTATCACGTGAATACGTTACTAGTTCAATCACTTCACTATTGCGAATCAATGGGTGGCGATGTAAGCGATAGTTAAGTGCGGTTCCCTTACCTCGGATTTCTTCATTCGCAATATGGTTATCTTCAGGGCGCGAGACATAAGCTTGCACTCGTGTTTTACCATCATCCAAAATACCATTAAGTCCCGTTAAGCTACGTTGTACACGCGCTACACTTTCATGATTGGTTTTTGAATCGGTTAGGTAATCACCGTACATTAAACTATTCTTATTTTTCTCTATTTTGGCATACAGCTTACTACGACTTTGTGCATCATAACCACGTCTTGAGTCATCACCATAGACAGGGTATTGACTATTGGGGTTAATATCACGGAAACGCTCAGCATTAGCATCTTTATCTGAATCATAAGACAAGGTTAAATGCACATTACCTTTAATACGACCTTTCATAAACACAGCGGCACGACCATGACGCTCGATTTTATCTTGCAGTGAAGCAGGCGCATTGACGCGGTTATTAAAGATATTTTTACTGGCACCTATCTCAAAGATCCCTGCTGCCATTAAAGGACGCATTGGCGCTGTCTGCACCACTTTAATCTCTGCCTTCATTTTACCTTCAGAAGCACGCAAGGTGATCTCACCTGTATGCTCTGAACTACGCAAATGCACCACGCGCTGTCCATTCATAACTTTGATCTGATGTCCAGGTGTTTGATCCTGAATATCACGTTCAACCCAGCTACCATCGGTGGTTTCTAGTGTGACAAAGTGAATCCCACGGGCAGGATAACCATTGGAATCGAGTAACTTAATGGTCAATGGTAAGTACGAGCGCCCTCCATCAGCCGCTAATTCATCAGAGTCAGCGCTAAAGTTAATCGTTTCAGCCATTGCGGGTCGTCTAAAGACTCCTTTAACGAGGGTACGTAAGTTACCAAAAGAGTCTTTGGCAAATACTTCAACCTGATTTTCACCTTCTTTAAGTTCAACGCCATACCAAGCAACAATCTGTGCGCGCTCACGGCGGTTCTCAATACGTTCACCGATTTTCGATTTTGGAATATTTTTACCATTCACCCGCAAGGTAGGTGCCATACCCGCTCGAACGACTACCATAAAACGACCATCCAGACTAATACCATTCTTTGGCCATAGCCACTGACCTGCTTTTGCTTGCTTCTTGGTAATCGTTTTCACTACCGCTTTAGGACGCAACATACCATCACCATTTTGGGGTGATTCCAAACGATCGAGTACTGCATCGGGGAGACGTTCATAGACTGTAGCAACAAGGGTTGTTTTTAGTTTTGCTGCTGCAAATTGCTGTTGCAAACCTTTCATTGCCTTGCGTTGCAGATTAAACCCAAATCTAAGCGTATAAAAATCCCCTGATTGATAGATAAAGCTATGGTATTTCGTTACTTTGGGTAACTTTGCACGCATTTTTTCAGCTTTGGCTTCGCTATCATAACGACCCAATTGAAGCGAATAACCACGATTTATGCCTTTTCCAGCCGCAATTTTAGCCTTAATTGAATTCTCTAGAAAGCCAACTGTACCGCCTGATAGATCACCATCAGCGCCTGTCTTTTTAGTTAAATCATTGCCTGTATTATCTTTTCTAGGGTCATATTTAGCCGCATGGTCAAGCATCCAGTCAGTACGCCCATTATTGCGTGACATAATCTGTTCAAACACAATTTCAGGCTCTTCTTTAGGACATTGCGCTGCAAAATCAGCCCGATGATAACCCCCTTGCTTCATATCAACTAAACGACTATCTCCATCCGCCATATTGCGATTATCCAATGGTTTCAGAATAATGCCTTCGGGTAAGGTTATTGGATCAACCTTTACCACATGATTACCAGGTTTTATGCCATAGAGACTGTATTGACCATTACCATCCGTAATCACCCAAGTACCATCTTCAAGATAAAGCTTGACGCCACCAATGGGCCATTCACCTTTTGACTGAATATTAGAGCAATCAGCATCGACATAAATCTTGCCAAAAATAATGCCATTATTACCAAGAATACCTGTTTTGCTTACTTTGACTTTTGCAGTAGCATCATTAGAATGAATATAATAGCTAGTTTCAGTACGCCCTATTGCCTTGGCAGTATTGATACCCTTACTATCAATAGCCCCTGCCGAAATTCTTAGTTTATAGGTCAGTGTATGTGATGTCTTATCCAACATACCTTTAGTCCCATTTTCAACAAAGGGCAGATCCGTAAACGTCAGGTTTGGTCCTGGCGCACCTGCTGGGTCATTAATTTGCTTACCATCAAGAAAGGCACTGCCGCTCACATATCTAAACCCATAGGGAAGACGATCTTCAATTTTTAGTGCATATAGATTCTTGCTAGCATGATTAGCAATTTTGATTGAGTAGCTTGCAAAATCACCAATCCCTCCACTGGAAGAATCAACCTTCT
>DRMS01000014.1 GCA_011322515.1 Leucothrix mucor | reverse complement strand
GTAGTGAGTGCAATAAATGCCCCGCCCCACAACCCACATCTAATATGCGTGAATCAGTCGTAATACCCGCTTTTTGTAAGGTGTGAATTTTACTATGTGGCATAAACTGGTGCGCGACTTTACCAATTAAACAATTTCCTGTTGCCGCATACAGATCACGCTTTGTCACTAAAAACTTTTTCAGCCCTGTTAGAGATTGAATTTTATCATAAGAATAATAATCATCGTCAGGGTAATAACTTGGCAAAGTTTCAGGCACATCAGCAATCTGCAAGCAACCACATGCACCACATTCGATATATTGATGCTTATCACCCAGCCCTAACATCATCTCAGTGGCTTCATAGGAGCTATTATCTTCACTATTACCACAAATTCTACATTGCATTATTGATTCTCACTTATTTTGTGACTGACTTTTAACAACATTTATTAAATACTGTCCATAACCACTTTTTTTCAATGGCTCCGCCAATTCTAATAATTTGTCGGTCGTGATATAACCCATATGCCACGCTACCTCCTCAGGGCTGGCAATTTTAAGCCCCTGACGATCTTCAATAATGCGAATATAATTAGCCGCATCCAGTAAGGCTGCGTGCGTACCCGTATCCAGCCATGCCGTGCCACGCTTTAACATTTCCACTTCAAGATTACCCTGCTGAAGATACACTTTATTAACATCCGTAATTTCTAACTCACCACGTGGTGATGGTTTTATATCCCGAGCAATATCCAACACGTTATTATCATAAAAATATAAACCTGTTACTGCATAATTGGATTTGGGCTTCTCAGGCTTCTCTTCAAGACTAAGTGCTTTACCACTGGCATCAAAATCAACCACACCATAACGCTCTGGATCAGTTACATAATAACCAAACACAGTCGCACCAGATTCCTGTTGAGCAACACACTGCAAACGATCAGATAATCCCTCGCCATAATAAATATTATCACCAAGAATTAAGGTAACAGGATCATTGCCAACAAACTCACGTCCAAGAATAAACGCCTGCGCCAATCCTTCAGGATTAGGCTGAATTGTGTACTGAATATTCAAACCCCACTGCGAACCATCACCCAGCAAATTTTGAAATTGCAAGCTATCATGTGGTGTAGTAATAACAAGAATCTCTTTAATACCCGACAGCATCAGCACCGTTAACGGATAATAAATCATTGGCTTATCATAAATAGGCATTAACTGCTTACTGACGACCTGTGTTAATGGATGCAAACGCGTACCACTTCCTCCTGCGAGGATTATTCCTTTTCTCATGATGTTTTTTTAACTAGTTGCTTTAGATTGGCGCATAGGATACATGATAATGGTGCTAAGTATCCAATAGGAGATGGATGAACTGATAAAACAATTGTAATTAGAGGTATTAGATTTAGATAGACTGATAATGTAACTAAGGAGGACGTAATAAATCTAACATTTTGTTCGTATCTCACAGATTTTTTTATTCCTGATTAGAGCATATCAAGAGGCGCATAGTCCCTCTACGCAAGGATTGATAGGATTCAAGCAAGGACAAAATAGAAAGTAAGATGGGGTAGAGTCATTGCTTGGAACTTCCTAATCTACTATGCGCCTCAATAATCCACAGAATACGAAAAAATTTATTACGACCTCCTACTTATCAACTATTAGGTACAATTCAATCGGATAAATCCCATACACACTAATTTAATAAGGTATTATAATATATTTTTATTACATTCTAAGGTATGAATTTTACACAAATAACACTTGAAGTTTACATAGAAGACACTAAACATTATACCAATTTTAAGACAACTGTATTTACAATGACTTACATACCTAGTGAAATAGGTAAACCTTGTCAGAAAAGGCTTGAAAAAATATCAATATGGTAAATCGGTATAATGTCTACTATGTATCAAGCCCCAAACTTCCTAATTGATTAAAATCCACTCTGCACGATTTTTATAAAATGCTATAGTCTCACAGTGAGAAGGGTAATGCCTGAATTAGGAACATAGACAAGAATTCAGGTGCTACAAATAAAATGATACCTAGATCCTGCGAGTGTTGATGCGTATAGGGCGCAAGATATTAATTTCTAAAACGAATTTTACTTGAATGGAATACTTATTGATATTCCTAAAAAATAAAATATCGTTAATAAAAATCAATAACTTGTGCTATATATACGCATGAACACTCACAATATCTAGGTTATATTTAAAAGGAATTTCAGTATGTATATGGCAATCAAGCCTACCCTATTCAGTTTTTTTTACACACTTTTACTTATCACTCCATTGCTACAAAACTCCGCTAACGCCGCAACGCCATCGGTACGCAAGGGTTTAATTAAATCATCCAATATAAATATCAATGAAAAATATACATTCAAATATTGCAATCCGCTAAGGAAAAAACCATTCGATAAAAATAGTAGCAAGAAAAAACTACTGGTGATTGGTGATAGCCAAGCTTGTGATTTTCTCAATGGCATCAAGGAAAATGGTTTTTTTAGAAATTATCAGATCAGCATGCGCTATATCCCTTACCAGTGCCAACCTGTTTTAAGCAATCATCCTTCACATTTTATCGCCAATAAAGATCGTGTCATTTGTGATGATGAGGAACGAACGGATAACCTCGAGCAAGCAAGAGAGCAGATAGAAGAAGCTAATTTGATTATTTTTTCTGCCCGTTGGAAGCTCAAGACAGCGCAAGCATTGCCGCATACCATCCGTCATTTGAAACTAAAGCCCTACCAGAGAGTTGTTGTTCTGGGCAGCAAATCCTTTGGAAAAATTTCAATTCGACGTTATTTAAACATGTCGGATAGAAAACTGCTTAGCATCAAAAATGAAATTGATGAAAAAGTAGAACAGGTTAATTCTATTTTGCGCACTCGCCTTAGTCACAGAATTATTTATATTGATCAATATAAACTCATCTGTGGGTCAAGCAGTGACTGCCCTGTTTTCACAAGCAACCTAGATCTTATTTCTTATGATGGACGGCATTTAACCAAAGCTGGAGCACGCTTTGTTGGCAGTAAGATATTTAAAAACAGCGGGCTTAGTCGGATGTAAAATAAAAAAAGACTAGGTGGCTGCTAGTTTAAGGCGGGACAGTTCATGTTTCTGCTATTCACCCGCACCCTTCGACAAGCTCAGGAAGCGGTGTCCTGAGTCTACCGAAAGGGCGGTGTCCTGAGTCTACCGAAGGGCTAGCTCCCTGAGCTTGTCGAAAGGTGCGGGTTGTTTGCTATGACATTACTTATCCTGCCTTAAGTTGGTAGCCCAAGTTATTATTAATAATTCTGTGTGGCTTATTTATTCTGCGGTTTATTTTTTTCTATATCTCTTGCGCTTTAGTACCTTGATTCTTCTGTATGGGTATTTCAGGCATCGCTTTATCCAACTCACGCTGTAACTCTTTAGCGCCCTCCTCCAGCCCTTTGCTAATATCCTCCATTGAATCTGAAAATGTTTTATCCAATTCTTTAATTCCTTTTTGCATCATATTATTTAACTGATCAAAAACATTATTCACGGTATGCTTGATCACTGAACCGAGCGATTTTTTAACATCAACCCGCCAACCATGTTCCGTTTTCACTAACACTGTACGCCCAGGAATACGAATACTCTCCTGACCTTGCGATTTGCTGTGTAGAATAACTCCAATTTCAGCGGTTTTTTCGCCTATCATTTCCTCACCCAAATTAAAGCGCTCAGGATGTATTTTACTGTTATTGAGATATTTTAAATAATCAACGGTCTCCCATGTTGCTAAACTCTTTGCCTGTTCCATATCCTTATCAATCACAGCTTGCCAGAATGCCTTGGCGGCACTTTTTGGAGAAGCCGTTGGTTCACTACCACAGCCTGTTAATAAAAATAGTAAAAAAAGAAAAGGAAGGATTATAAAGTACTTTTTCATAGTATGATTCCTTGCAAATTAAGAGTCTCTGTAGAGAATCCATTTATTTGCACTTGCGTAATTGTGTTTTTTAATCTGCTAGTAGATTCTGATATGGCATTATTTAGCACCGTTTCAACCTTTAAATAATTAGGGGCATAACCTGTATAAATCTGCTGGCCAGCATCATTGGTTTTTTCTTGCTCCCATAATACATCAACAATAAGCCCTTTTTGGCTTGCTAACACTTGCTGCTTCATCTTAGCGGCTACTATATGCAACTCTCTACTTCTTTGTTTTTTAATATCATTATCAACTGGGTTTGCTAAACGTGCCGCCTTTGTACCTTCTCGTGGAGAGTATGAAAAGATATGCAAATGACCAAAGCCAATCGACTCAACATATTGCATGGTTTGTTGCCACTCCTCATCTGTCTCGCCTGGAAAGCCAACAATAATATCAGAGGTTGTATTAAAGTTAGGGATTGCGATGCGTGCTTGTTCTACTAGGCGGGTAAATTCAGCCGTTTTACAACGACGTGACATACGCCTTAAAATGCTATCCGCACCACTTTGCAAGGGTAAATGCATATGTGGCATTAAGCGGGTATTTTCAAAGAGAGTGAAAAAATCTTCGGGTAAATCCCATGGCTCCACCGAAGCAAATCGAATGCGTGGAATATCCGTTTCTTGTAATAATGATTTAACTAAAATAGCCAATGACGAGCCAATATCACTACCATAGCCGCCAACATGCACACCTGTCAGGACAATTTCTTGTATGCCCTGTTCTGTTAGTAGATTAACTTCATTAATAATTTCTTGCAGGCTACGGCTACGTTCCTCACCTCTAGCAAGTGTTACAATACAAAAAGTACAACGATAGCGACAACCATCTTGAATCTTAATAAAAGCGCGTTGGCGACCACGCGTAAACAATGAGCTTTCACCAGGCTCCATTGCAATTTTTGGCATGGTATTCGCTGCAAAAGCATCCATTACTTGTTGTGGCAACTGATCTTTTTGTTGATTAGGAACGACTAAATCAACACCTATTCTTTCTGCTACTTTATCCGCATCTAGCGTGGCATAGCAACCGCTAACCACTAGTTTTGATTGCGGGTTTTCACGGTGTAAGCGATTCATCAACTTGCGTGATTTTTTAGTTGCATCCACTGTTACCGCGCAGGTATTAACCACTACAATATCGGCTAACTCAGGTTCATTGACAAGTTCATGCCCTGATGAACGAAAAGAACGCGACCATTGCTCTAGCTCTGCTTCATTTAAGCGACAGCCCAATGCTTTTAAATGTACTTTCATAAACTAATTTCTATAGAAAAAATCAAAAAAGCCCGTCTAAGAGAAACTTAGGCGGGCTTTGCATAATAAATTATTAGGCTACTAACATATTATAGTTATCAGTAGATAGATTAGATGCAAGAAACTACTCACTTGCTTCTTTGGTAATAATAACCTCTGCTTCTTCACGTAATGCTTTTAACACCGCACTACGCTCACGATCACCCAATGCCTTGGCATATAAGTCTCTCGCTGCATCATCAACTACGCCATCGCCGTCTTTTACACTCGTTAGCGAGATAAAAACATAATCGCCTGTTGGCATAATCGTATTGGAAAAGACACTTTTATTATCTACAGGTGTATTCATCGCAAACACCTTACGCACAATATTGGCAGATGGCTTGCTGGCTTTACGACCGACCTCTGCAAATTTTTCAACGGCATCAGGCTTGGCATCCAAATCGGATAAAGCTGACCAGTTTCCCGCTGATTTTAATTTGGCAAGTACTTCTTCGCCTTTCTTATTGATTAATTTACGTGTTGTCGTGTCAATAATTGCCTGTTTAATTTGTTCACTCACATCAGCTAGTGGCTTTAATACGGGTGCTTTCTTTTCATTGATACGAACCACTACAACATCAGTATCCGTCAGTTCAATTAAATTTGAGTTTTTAGCTTGATTAAATACTTTCTCAGAAAATGCTTCCGCTAATACCTTGGGATCCGCC
>DRMS01000013.1 GCA_011322515.1 Leucothrix mucor | reverse complement strand
GGGATTTTTCGTACCCAAATCGGCGCAAGGGTGAGGTTATCTAAAATGCTTAAATGCGGAAACAAATTAAAGTGTTGAAAGCACATGCCAACATTGGTGCGTAGACGTTCTAATTGTTTTACATCGCCTGTAATTTCTTCACCATTAACAATAATTTGTCCTTTTTGATGCTCTTCAAGATGATTAATGCAACGGATAACGGTTGATTTTCCTGAACCTGAAGGGCCGCAGATAACAATGCGTTCACCTTGGGTCACATTAAGATTAATATCTTTTAGCACATGAAAATCACCGTACCATTTATTGAGATTAATCATGCGGATGGCGTAATCTTGTTGTGCTTGTGTTGTTGCTTCACTCATAAAATAGTTCTCAATTAGTTTCTATGCCCAGTATCCAATTTTCTTTCTAGTGCCATGCTGTAGCGCGACATGCTAAAGCAGAATATCCAGAAGACAAAGGCGGCAAAAACAAGTCCTTCGGTAAAGAAACCTAACCATGCAGCATCTGAGCCTAATACATTCTGGATAACCAATAATAGATCAAATAAACCAATCGTTAAGACGAGAGTGGTATCTTTAAATAAAGCAATAAAGGTATTCACTAGTCCTGGAATAACCAGTTTAAGTGCTTGGGGTAGAATGATTAAAAGCATACTTTTCCAATAGCTTAAACCCATTGCTACGGCGGCTTCGTATTGCCCTTTAGGAATGGCTTGTAAACCACCACGCACAACTTCTGCGACATAGGCGGCTTGAAATAAGATAATACCAATCATCGCCCGTGCTAATTTATCAAAATCAGATCCTTGGGGTAAGAATAACGGGAGCATAACGGATGCCATAAATAAGACCGTAATAAGCGGTACGCCACGCCAAAATTCAATAAAAATAATACAGATTGATTTGACAATGGGCATTTTTGAGCGTCGCCCTAACGCAAGTATAATGCCAAGTGGTAGGGCGGCTGAAATGCCAACCAATGAGATAATAAGGGTCAACATTAAGCCGCCCCATTGATTCGTTTCCACTTCTGATAGTCCAAAGAAACCGCCATGAATTAAAAAATAGGCAATAAAAGGGAAAACCAGCAAAATAAAGGCACCTAACCAGACCTTTTTAGGCATTTTTTCAATAAAAAGCGGGAGGGTCAATGCGATGAGAAGGATGCCCGCCAAATTAGGTCGCCAGTATTCGGCAGGAGGGTAGAAGCCATACATGACTTGACCAAAACGATTGCTAATATAAGCCCAGCACGCGCCTTTGCCTTCTCCTAAACATTCTTCTCTAGTTTCCGCAACCCAAGTGGCATCAATAAATATCCATTGGATGGCAGGGGGTAATATTTTATAAACAAGATAAAACCCTAGAAAGGTGATCACGATATTGGCAGGGCTAGAAAAAAGATTATTTTTCAGCCAATAAACCAGTCCTTTAGCACTGCTAGGTGCGGGTAATTCAGGAAGAATTTTATCAGTAACATACATAGTACAACTCCTATCGTTCAGTTAGTGCCATTTTGGCGTTGTACCAATTCATAAGCAGTGAAATCAGTAAACTTAAAACTAAATAGACTGCCATCGTCATCATGACAATTTCAACCGCTTGTCCTGTTTGGTTTAAAGTAGTCCCCATAAAAACAGAAACAAGATCAGGATAGCCAATGGCGGTTGCTAGTGATGAATTTTTCAGTAAATTTAAGTACTGGCTGGTCATTGGCGGAATAATAACGCGCATTGCCTGTGGAATAACCACTAAACGTAGATTTTGCGAGGGGGTTAAACCCACTGATAAAGCAGCTTCGCTTTGCCCATGATCAACGGCTTTAATGCCAGAACGAACAATTTCAGCAATAAAGGCTGCGGTATAAATAGTTAATCCAAGCAGTAAAGCGAATAACTCAGGAATGATGGTAATGCCCCCTTGAAAGTTAAAGCCTTTAAGTGTGGGGATGTCCCATGTAAGCGGGCTACCTGAGGCAAAGAAAACTAGCAATGGAGCCAGTATTAATAATGCCAGTGAAACAAGAAAAACAGGAAACGGCTGTCCTGTCGCTTCTTGGCGCTTATGCGCCCAGCGTTTAAGGATAAACACCGCAATCAGTGCAATCACAAAAGTAAGAGTTGTATAGAGAAAACCATTTCCAGTCACAGGAGCAGGCAGATATAAACCGCGTACATTAAGAAAGAAACTATCAAAAAGCGACAGGCTATTTCTAGCTGAGGGCATGGCGCGTAAAACAACGATATACCAAAAGAAAATTTGTATTAACAGAGGGATATTACGAAAGGTTTCAATATAAATGGTAGCGAGCTTTGCGAGTAGCCAGTTATTTGAAAGCCGTGCAATACCGATGATAAAACCAAGCAAGGTAGCGAGAAATATACCCAGCGCACTCACTAGTAAGGTATTGAGTATACCAACCACAAAAGTACGTCCGTAGGGAGAATCCGAGTCATAAGAAATTAGACTTTGTAGTATATCAAACCCTGATTTTTCAGATAGAAAGGCAAAACCTGTGGAGATACCCCGTGCATCCATATTGTTTAAGGTGTTCTGAACAATCGAATAAAGAAAGTAACCTACGCCAAAAATTAAAAGGGTTTGGAAAAATAAGGATCGATATTTGGGATCGTTCCAAATGGGAGGTTTGCTGGGTTTTAAATCGGTATTGTATTCAGCCATAAGAGTGAGATACCAGAGGATGCTTGAAAGGGATAATATACAGGAATTTACTGATAGATTAATCATCTCAATAGAAAAATTAGGCAATTAACTGAAAAAAATCATTAATCTATAAGCAAAAAAAAGAGCCTGCTTAGCAGACTCTTTATTTGAGTTTAGCGGATAGGAGGAGCGTACATAATACCGCCTTTATTCCAAAGTGCGTTTAAGCCACGTCCAATTTTAAGTGGAGAACCCTTACCAACATTGGCTTCAAAGATTTCACCGTAGTTGCCGACTTGACTAATAATATTATAAGACCAAGCATCATCAAGCCCTAGTTTTTCGCCTTGTCCACCCATTAAACGAGCAGTTGCTGGGTCTTTACT
>DRMS01000012.1 GCA_011322515.1 Leucothrix mucor | reverse complement strand
GCTATCAATTTAAGCAGGGACATCAACTTGGCTAAATTGTAGGTTGGGTTAGCTTATTGAGCGTAGTGAAATAACGTAACCCAACAATTAACCTTAAATTCTGTTGGGTTGCCTTGCCTCGCTAACTCGGCAAGCTAACCCAACCCAACCTACGTAAAGCTGTCCCTCTTTGGTTTTAAAACTTCTGAAAAAGAATCAAAATTCCCAACGAAAGCCAGCTCTAACTGCATTGTCTTTTACTACAGAATCACCTTGTCTTGATTCAAGACTCAAGAAGGCGGATTTTCCTTTTGGAAACTGTGCGGAAACACCGACACCAAGGTTAAAGTAATTTCTATCGAACTTACTTGCTTCACCTACTGAGTTTTGTTTGCCTGTTAGAATATGAGTTCCTATGATCGCCCCTCTTCCTTTAAATTCATGCTTCCACTCAAGCGAAGCATAAGGCACAAATACACCTTTGGAAGTACTAAGAGAACGACTGGTTTTTATACCTAAAGTTGAAGTCAACGCTTTAATGCTCTGTTTGCCAAAACTAAACAGACTAGGTTGAGCAGATTTATCTGACGTTTCCTTATAGGCATCAATAGTACTCTTGACATAATCCATGCGTCCATACGGGGTTAGTGACCATTCTCCCTTGTATAACTCATAGCCTCCGCCCACACTAAAGGTAAGTTCTTTTGCATCTGGTTTCCCAATAGCAAAAATTGTTTTACCACTTTTAACATCTTTATAAGCAGGTCGCCTAGAGTCAATGTTATTTTTTCCATAGCCAATGGTTGCATCCAGATAGGCTTGATCTGATAAAAGATAGGTTCCATAGATATTAAGGTTATAGCCTTTAATATCAGTACCACCTTTTTGTGAGGTGAAGTCAGCATTAAAATCCTTATAGCCTAGTGCAACACCAGCATACTTTTTATCACCAGAAAAACGGTAATCAGCACCAAAGGTCAAGCCTGTTGAACTAAAGTCAAAGTTACGATCTTTTTTTAATGCATTAGAGGCATTTTCTCTGTTTTCATCACCAAAGGTGTAGTCACCATTAGCAAAGAAACCCCAACGACTATTTTCTAGTAAACCATTCTCATCATCGCCTGCCGCTCCTCCAAGCAATCCAACAGAAACTGTTGAACCTTGAACATTAAGCGTTGCACCAGAAACATCAATACCTCTGCGACCTCGTGTTGCCCGTAGCGTTATTAAGCGTGAACGAACATTCTGTAGTTGTCGCCCTGCTGCACTAAGAGCCGCAATTGCCTGAACAGTCACTTCTTCTGTATTAGCATTATTCTTTGCCTCTGTCCCTACATTTTCACATTGGGCTCTAAAATACGACTTTTGCGTAGGTGTTAGCTGAATTTTCCTAAGAGCATCACAGGTTGATTCGCGTATATTCTCAGAACTTTCTTTAGTAGTAGTTGTTACTGATCCCTGCTTAGGAATTTTAAAGAAAGTAGTTGCATTGTTTGCAAGCGTACATCCTTCTGTTTTAACGCCTAACACCACATTAATCTCTTTTTGGGCATCTTGTTTCAGGATATCCACAGTGACAGTAGCTTGCTTCTTACCACGTAAACTCATATTCGGATTTTTCAATCGAGCATATCCTGAACCACCGACAAGCACAGGCTTAATGACGGTACATGAAGCAACATTTCCACTTACTTTATAAATAATATCAATACTTTTACCTACTTTTACGGGCGATGAAATAACAGACATGGAGACTATAGGCTTAGTAGAATCAGCCTTCTTAGGAATTATAATAGAGGCTGTTGCATTGCTATTGGCAAGCTTACACCCTATAGCCTTTGCTCCTAGAATTACCTTCGTTTCTTTTGTAATACTTGCTTTAATTTTTACAGGCACATCACGTTGTTTAAGCACATTTATATTTTCATCTATAGATATGGCGTCCTTCCCCGTTAATACGGTAGGATGAACAGCCGTACATGTAGAAAAATTACCTGAAAAACCATATCTGACATTCACCGTTTCACCCGCTTTTGCTGAGGATGGATTAGCTGATATAGAAACTGTAAGTGCAGTAGGTGTGTTATCTTTTAGTGTGATCAGTATTTTTTTAGAGGAAGCTCCTTTTAATGGACAACTATTTCCAGCTGAGCCACCAAAACTACTAAAATCTGCCCTCATTTCTACCGTTTTATCGCCATTTCCAGCAATGCCTGCTAATACATCAAGATTTACATCCTGTATTTTAGAGTTACCGTCTGTATGATCAAAGTTAACCCTGAAAGATGATGGGAAATTAAAGTCTTGTCCACGCTTTGCTGTACCGCCAACCACAGTCACCCATGCCGCTGCTATGCAGTTTCTATCAGCCTGCTTTCCAGAAGGCAGGGCAAATTTGATGCTGGCAACTTTAGTATTTCCTGAACCTTTTGCAATATTTCTAGATGATGCATTTGCCAATAAAGAAATTGTTAGTGGTTGTGTGCTTGTAGCGGCAATGTCAACAATATTAATATTAATTGTTGTAGGGCTGGTAGAGCTTAAAACACAAGAGCCTTTTACCACCCGAGGAGTAAATGTAATTTTTATTGCTTCATTAGGATCTACACCATCATTTGCTGTAGCGTCAAGAATCAAGTAATCATCACGGTTACTTGCATTGTTTTGAGTGCGCATAGTGTAATCTGCTTGTGAAGCGCCATTTTGCAAAGCGATTGAGGTATCAACTTTAACAATACAATATTCTGCTCCAGCATCTAAACCTGTGTAGTGAATCTTTATCTTTACACTTTCTCCTTCTTTAACTGTTCTAGCTTCAGGCGTTATAGCAACACCAACCGTTGCGATTCTAGATCTTTTGTCGTTACTATTTAAGGAAGCAGTTGACTCACCTGTAAAATATAAACTTCCTGCATAAGTACTTGTTGAAAATAATGAAAATACAATCATCCAGAACGCTAATATAACGAGCAGATTTTTCCTTTTTACATAAAACACAATTACATCTCTCCATGTTAAAAATAACTAGCACACCAATCGTAAGGTACAAATTCTGGTGTGATAATGTCTTAAGATATTTTAATAATTAATTTTTACTGCTGAAAGAACTTGCGGGAAGTATCTATAAACTTCAGTAAGTCCTGCAAGTTCTTCTGTAAAAATTAGGCTTTAAACACAAACAATAACTCTCGCAAAGCCCAAAAACGTTGAGTATTTTGATCATCTTTACTTGGGTCTGGCTGCTTATCCAAAGTAGCTACATGCCCACCTTTCAGGAATATAAAATCACCTGCCTGATGCCCTGCAAATTTAATCGGAGCATAAACAGGGTTTTGCCTATTTCCCCGTGCGCTTGATGCTGTCTTTACCTGCTGACGCAATGATTGGTATAAACCAGCACCTTCCATGACTGAATTTCCTGATCGTAATGCGCCTAAAAATGCATTGGCAAAAACAGAATGACGGCCACTACCCGAATCTAATACAGGTTTGATTCCACCTGATGACATAACTACCCGAACCTTAGTCGTTGAAACTGCATCAAACCATGCGCGGCTTCTTTTAGAATTAAGTATTGGGCGAGGTATAGAAGACTGGGATAGTGTTCCTGAATAACAGGAATCAGCAACAACTAGCACATGCTTGGCTTTCATTGCATCAATAAAGTTTGTAAGCTGTGCATTAGGAATCCAGCTTTTTTTATTGGATTTTGAAGCATTAGAGGGTAACCAGTGACCACCTCCACTTAATTGACCATGTCCTGCGTAATAGATAAGTAGGTTATCATTAGATCCAAGGCGCTTTACAAAAGTATTAAAGGCACTTAGCATTTTTCGTTTAGAGGCATTTTTTAATACCGAAGTTTTAAAACCGTATTGCGACCGTAAAACGGATGCTACTGACTCGGCATCATTGACAGCTGTTTTTAGATTGTCAAAATTACTATAATTATTATTACCAATCACCAGTGCATAATAGCGTCCAAAATTAACACCACTAAGGTTGCTATTACTGCTTGAACTCTTATCAACAGAACGTAGTCTTGCTACCTTTTTTTCTTGCCTTTTAAGTTCCTTTTTCTTCTTTTTAATCGTTCTTTTAAGGGTAGCCTGTATCTGTTTCTTTTGCTTTGCGGGAGAAACCGAAGTAGATGCTCGTCGAGTTGTTGCTCTTTTAAGCTTGGCTAATTCCTTTTCCTTTTTTGCTATTTCTGCTTTTTGTTGCTCAAGTTGCCTTAATAACTGTGTATTTTGGGCGGGAACTTGTACACGAACTACCTGTCGCTCAATTTTTTGTTTTTTAGCTCTTTCTTTTCTTAACTCTCGACTTAATTGCCTGATAACAGCTTCTCGTTTGGGGTCTTGAGCTAAAACAGTATTTGTCTTGTAAACGGTTTCAGTCTTGGTTTTATAAATCGTTTTAAATTTAGTTTTATAAACCGTTTCAACCACTATCTTAGGTGGTAAGTTCTTAATTCTTTTTGCCTCAGCCTGTAATTCTTTTACATCTGACTCAAGCTGTCCTGACCGCCCTAACGCTGCTTGTAATGCAACTTTTGTTTGTTGCAAGTCTTTAGTTTGTGCAATTCTAGCGCGACGTTGCGCAGGTGTTACAAATTCAACTTGTCTGTCGGCTAAGCCTGAAGCATCACGATAAAGAGATAATGCTTTCACATTACTTCTTGGTACGCCTAAACCTCGCTCATATAAAGACCCTAGACTCATTTTGGCACGTGAATACCTTTGATTTGCTGCCTTTTGATACCACACGGCTGCTTTTTGGTAATTGGGTTGAGTGCCAAGACCTTTTTCGTAGATTTCTCCAACATAGGACTGCGCTTTTGGATCTCCTCCTTTAGCCATAGGCATCCAGACTTTTAATGCTGTCTGGTAATTGGCTCTATCATAGGCAACATATTCTCCACCACGGAGTCCACATTGAGAACCACTTGTTTTTATTACGCGTCTTGGTGCAAGATAGGACAGCTTTCTTCCTAACGTTCTAACTCTACCTGGAAGCAGACAATCAACGATATAAAGATCATCAATATTTGCGCCTTCAATAGTTGTAAGATCAACTGTTTTTGCCCCCCCCCCACAGGCAGTGAATAGTAGGCCTCCCAAGGCAATGGATAGCGGGGCTTTTTTTAAAAAATTATTAGATAGTGGATTGATAGACATATTTTCCCTCTTTGGTTGATATTTGTAATATTCTGCAGACCATAAAATGGTAAACAATAGATAAGCTATTAATATTACAAGGAAATACTTTTTTTATGATGATTTTTCACTAGCGCATATCTTATGGATAGAAAAACATAATGATTGGACATCTTTATTCTGAAAAACAGAATAAAAATCAAACAGTGTAGTTCCATCATTGCGTGAATAGAAATAATTCAGACCAAAGTATAGATTATTTTTATAGTTTATCTGATCTTATTTTTTGCTTATATTAAAAAAACTATTATCATTATATTCTTACTTTCTGGTTCACTAATGATATTGTTAATATTAAGGACAGTATTGGTTTATCTTAACTACTCTAAAAAATGAATTTACAATGAAACTAACTATCTCTGTAGTCAAATATCAAGGCTCTTCTGTATCATTTGCTCAAAATCATATTTTCACCTATGAAGGCGGAAGTATAGGGCGTAGTGCAGATAATACTTGGGTATTACCAGATAAAAAACACTTTTTATCAAGAGTTCAAGCGTTGATTATCTTCCAAAATAACAAGTTTTATATTGTTGACAAGAGTAGTAATGGTTGCTATCTCAATCAAGCTGGCTCTCCTGTTGGCAAGGGAAATAGTCAAGAGCTTAATGATAGCGATATTATTCAAATGGGAGAGTATGAGTTAGAAGTTACTTATGGCAAACAGGCTGATCTAGTGGATGATTCTCCATTTTCTGATACAGATGATTGGGGAAAAGCTGAAGATTTTTATGGGGAAGCTAACTTCTCTGTTAATTCAGAAGCTAAATTTTCTGGTAGCGATCCTTTTGAGGATGTTTTTCGTCCTAAATATGAGCATGAAAATGATTATATAAAACCAGAGATTGACACATCAATAAATTCAGAAACTCCATTAGATATGCCATTAATGGAAAAAGCTCCTCTGCCTTTGACTAGTGGAGAAGAAAAATCTGATTCTTTTATTCCGAGCAGGGAAGAAGATAATGAGGAAAAGGATGCGTGGCTTTTTGTGAATCAACCTAGTGCAGAAACAGATTCAGTCGTTAATTCAGGAAGCAGGGAGTACGTAGATGATAATAATCAATTAGATAAAGAATCAGTTGTGGCAGATGAAATATCAAAACCTGTTGAAAAAAATATTGGTCATACTGAAATCTTTGGATTGAGCGATGAAAATCATGAAAAAAACAAGCAAGATTCTTCGTTTTCGCAAGATAATAATACAGGTGCAATTTTTACTATAAATAGAGAGCATACTAAAGTTGATCAAGAATCCAATCAAACTATTAGTAAATCTATTACACCATCACAGGTGAAAACAGAAAAAATACATAATAGTGAAAAATTTAAGCAAACTATAGATGTTGAAATAGCACCAAATCAAGAATATCCCATAGAGAAGCAAACAGCCTTGTTTGAATATCTATTTCAAGGGGCTGGTATCAATATAGAAGAGCATAAAATAGAACCATCAAGAGAAACAGCTATTCTTATAGGGAAAATATTGCGTGAAGTATTACAGGGTTCTATGGAGTTATTAAGATCAAGAGCAGAAACAAAAACACAAATGCGTTTGGGAGATAAAACGATGATTGGTGCCGTACAAAATAATCCACTTAAATTTCTACCTAATGCCGAGGATATAATAACGCAACTTATTTTATCAGATAAAAAGAATCCCGCTTATATGCCTATCATTGATGCAATACAGGATTCATTTGATGATTTGAAAGCACATCAGTTTGCTCTTAGTAAGTCTATTCAGGAAGCACTTTCATCGACTATAAGAGATTATTTTTTGCCCGATAATTTACAAAAACAACTAGAAAAATCCAATCCAATTAGCGCTAAGATCCCATGGCAGAAAAATGCGAAACTCTGGAAACTATTTGAAGAAACCTATGCTGATATTGAAGAGGAGGCATCAGAGCAATTCCAGCTAACTCTTGAGCGAAAAATTGCAGACGCTTATGAAGGCAATATGATAAGGCTCAAACAACAACGATCTAGATGATTAATTAGTAACTCACATTAGAAGGGTGTAAAGTTTTTTATAGGGGGGACTTAAAGTGAAACCCAAAATATTTTGGATCTTCACCTATAACAGCAGCAGAGAAGATATAGAGTACATACTGGTAGGTCTCATCAGGTATTTTATATTGACTAGCAAAGCGCCAAAAATTTCTTTCTTTTGGATTGTTTGGCATTTTTTTAATCATTCGTCTTACTCGATTATGACCATAGTTATAACCAGCCATTACTAATAAACCTGAAGCTTGCGCTTCTGTGCTATAGATATGTTTAAGATATTTTGCAGCTGCTTTGGTAGCTTTGTTAAAATCAAAACGCTCATCAGTAAAATCATACTCTGCGACATCTGTCATAGAACCAGTAGATAAGCCAAATTCCTGCCCTGTTTCAGGTAAAAATTGCCAAGCACCTTTAGCTATTCCATAGCGTGTTTCTGGACCAATTGCTTTACTATTGAAATTACTTTCTTGTAAACATAAATATAAAAATTGGGCTGGCAAGCCTTCTTTTTTCATCGCTGTTTGTATAATAGGAATGTAATTATTCTTATTTAGTCGTGCCATCGCATTTTTCATACGTGGAGATTGTTGCCACTTCGAAATATAGTGATGAATTTCTGCAATAAAATCATCAGGTAGCTCTAGTTGACTCTCTCCTAATTTCTCCGCTACTTTTTGAATTAAGGTGTGTTCATACTCCGTTGGATTAGAGCCACTCAGTCCTATTTTACGTCTAATAATACGGGTCAATCTAGCAGGAAATTTAAGTGCATTTAGATTATTGATGATTGACTTATATTCATCTTGTGTTTTTTGTAATTTTTGCCGTGTAAG
>DRMS01000011.1 GCA_011322515.1 Leucothrix mucor | reverse complement strand
TCTTGGTGACCATAGAGACACTGACCCACCTGATTCCATCTCGAACTCAGAAGTGAAAAGTGTCATCGCCGATGATAGTGTGGGAGTTCCCATGTGAAAGTAGGTCATCACCAAGTTTTAACACGAAAGCCCTGTTAGTTTTTCTAACAGGGCTTTTTTTATGGGGAAATAATTGATAGAAACTTACTGTCTGATAAATTGATGCTAAATAGTTTAATCTATGATTACTGTCAGCATTAATTGAATAGAGAATTTGATTTTTCTTATCTCAATAGGCATATGGTTATTCATTTTAATCAGTGGAATAATAAATTAGATATATTGTTACTTAGCAGGTCTTTTTTTCTATTTTTGTTCAATTCATAAAAATGATTTTATGAATTCATTATAAAATATAGGGTTTATTTTTTTTTGAGTATGAATAAAGACTTTATTGTTGTATTCTCCCCACAATTTTTTGGATGTATTGATTTTAGTCAGGACGATAGCGTCACTACATATAAGCTTTTAATTTAATTTCCTTGAGGACTTGATATGGCGCATAGTGCAGTAGGCTCATTAGAGCAATATAACTATGATATCGTAAAGAAATTTGCGATTGCTGCGTTGATATGGGGTGTAGCCGGAATGACAACCGGTGTATATATCGCATCAGAATTAACGTGGCCATTTTTGAACTTTGATATTGCTAATATAACCTTTGGTCGATTGCGACCTGTGCATACCAGTGGGGTTATTTTTGGTTTTGGTGGTAACGCATTATTTGCAACCTCCTATTATATCGTGCAACGTACCTGTCAAACCCGATTGTGGGGTGGGACTATTTTGCCAAACATTACCTTCTGGGGTTGGAATTTAGCCATTTTAATTGCGGGCATTGGTTATACTTTTGGTATTACCCAAGGTCGTGAATATGCAGAGCCAGAATGGTATGTTGACTTATTGATTGCGGTTATATGGGTCATATACTTCCTGATTTATACAATAACATTAATCAAGCGGAATCAACCACATATCTATGTTGCGAATTGGTTCTTTATGGGCTTTATTCTAGCCACAGCACTCCTACATATCTTCAATAACTTAGCGATGCCCGTTAGTTTAACAGGTGTTAAGTCATACAGTTTATTTGCGGGTGCTCAAGATGCGATGACGCAATGGTGGTATGGTCATAATGCGGTAGGATTTTTCCTTACAGCAGCATTTTTGGGAATGATGTACTACTTTGTTCCTAAGCAAGCGGGTCGTCCTGTTTACTCTTATCGTCTTTCAATCGTTCACTTCTGGGCATTAAGCTTTATGTATATGTGGGTTGGTACTCATCATTTGCATTGGACAGCTATACCTGATTGGACCTCATCATTAGCGGCTGCTTTTTCAATTCTACTCTTGATGCCTTCATGGGGCGGAATGATTAACGGTATTATGACACTGTCAGGAGCATGGGATAAGTTACGTACTGATCCTATTATGATGTTCATGATTACTGCCTTGTCTTTCTATGGTATGTCTACCTTCGAAGGACCAATGATGGCACTTAAATCAGTGAATGCACTCTCTCACTATACAGACTGGACGGTTGGACACGTACATTCAGGTGCATTAGGTTGGGTTGCAATGATCACTTTTGGTTCTTTCTATCACATGATTCCACGACTTTGGAATACAGAAATATACAGTGTAGGACTGATTAAGATTCACTTCTTCCTAGCAACCATTGGAACACTTCTTTATATCACTAGTATGTGGGTATCGGGAATTGGTCAAGGTATGCAACTTCGTGAATTTGATGACTTTGGCAATCTGGCAAATACCTTTATCTCTACGGTAGAGTTTATGCACTACCCCTTGATGGGACGCGCAATTGGTGGGATGTTCTTTGTTTCAGGTATATTGTTGATGGTTTACAATGTTTACATGACAGTTCGTCGTGCTAAGCAGGAAGACCAAGCAGCTGCAACCATTATTTCAAAAGCATAGAGACCAAGGAGATCAATAATGTTTAAACACGAAAGTATAGAAACGAACACAGGTCTGCTGATAGTCCTAACACTGGTCGCTATTGGTATTGGTGGATTAGTAGAGATTGTTCCTCTGTTTTATATTGATGGAACAATCGAAGAAGTTAAAACAGCAGATGGCAAAGATGCTGTTAGACCCTATACACCGTTAGAGTTACGTGGTCGTGATATTTATATCAAAGAAGGCTGTTATAACTGCCACTCTCAAATGATTCGTCCTTTCAGGGATGAAGCCTTGCGTTATGGTCATTATTCACTTGCGGCTGAATCACAATATGATCATCCATTTCAGTGGGGATCAATGCGACGTGGACCTGATCTAGCACGGGTGGGTAAAAAATACTCTAATGGATGGCATGTAAAACACCTGACTCGACCAAAATCAGTTGTTCCAACGTCCATTATGCCTAATTACCCTTGGTTGCTTAAAAATAAGTTATCTTTTGGTGATATTAAAGAGCGTATGCTCGCACTGAAAAAAGTGGGTGTTCCTTACTCTTTCACGCAAATTGAGTTTGATGCAAATGTTGAGAAGTTTGGCGAGAAAGTTGCCGATACCCTTGATATAAACAAGGCAGATGAAAACTTGATGGCGCAAGCAAAGAGGATGAATACTGATGGTGATGCCGCTCGCATTACAGAAATGGAAGCACTTGTTGCTTATTTGCAAGTACTGGGTACGATGATTGATTTTAAACAACATGATGAACATGACTTCATTAAGTTTAGGTAAAAATCAAGCTAAGTACGCTAATAGGGCTGACAATACTCTAGGAGATCGATATGTATGACATCTTTATGTGGTTTACCGATCTTGGTAATAGCAAAATTGCAGCCCTATTAATATTCTTCCCGATTTTTATTGGTATCATTTTATATGCGTATACCAATAAAGATCGCAGCAAAAGATTGGAGTCGTATAAATATATTCCGTTTGATGATGATCAGGATGAGACTTCAAATAAGGAAAAGGTAAAAAATAATGGCTGAAAAAGATCCGATTACAGGTGTAGAAACAACGGGGCATGTTTGGGATGACACTTTGCAAGAGTTTAATAATCCACTTCCACGTTGGTGGCTTTGGGCCTTTTATGGAACGGTACTGTTTGCCATCACTTATTGGACGATTTACCCCTCTTGGCCGATAGGAAAATCGTACTTAAAGGGTGTTGGGAATACAATTACCTATACAACCGATGCAGGTGAAGAGGTCACAACTCATTGGAATACGCGTGCATTATTACGGGTTGAAATGGAGAGTGGCGAAGCGGCGATGGCGCAGAAGGCACAGCTAAAAAAAGTTGCAGCTGCTAGTTATGCAGATATAGCAAAAGATGCCGAAATGCAGGCTTTTGTACAATCCTTTGGTAAAGGTATTTTTGGTGATTACTGTGCGGCTTGTCACCAGACTGGTGGTGTAGGTGTGATTGGAGCTTATCCAAACCTTAGTGATGATGCAT
The DNA here is from genome assembly GCA_011322515.1 of Leucothrix mucor. GTDB lineage: Bacteria > Pseudomonadota > Gammaproteobacteria > Thiotrichales > Thiotrichaceae > JAGLBW01. The sequence goes on along the minus strand of DRMS01000011.1, from coordinate 6,987 downwards.
GGCTATGGGGTGGGGAAGTTGCTGATATCGAAAACACCATCAAAAATGGTCGTAATGGCAACATGCCTGCTCATAAAGGTACGTTAGCAGAAGAAGAAATTACCGATCTTGGTAATTATGTTCTCAGTCTTTCAGGTGAGTCTAAAGATGCTGATTCGGCAGCTAAAGGTAAAGCGTTGTTTGAAGGCAAAGGTAGTTGCTTTGCTTGTCATACCAAAGAAGCTACGGGTATGAAAGCACTGGGTTCAGCTAATTTAACCGATCAGATTTGGACGATTGCTGATGTTAAAGGGGTAGAGTCACCTGAAGCTAAGCTAGAGGCGGTTAAATCTGTAATTTCAAATGGTGTAAAGCGTAAAATGCCCGCATGGAAAGCACGACTTAATGATACGCAAATTAAAGTGTTAACGGCTTATATTAGTTCATTTGCAGCTAAATAATGGTGCTTTAAAACAATCCGCTATTGTATTGTGGTTTGTTGAGTACTAGAAAGCACGAGCGGTTCTCTGTTCGTGCTTTTTTTTTAACTATCCATCTTGTTTCCACATTTATCCCTTTTTGGACTGAGCCTTATTGCGTTTTTTTAAGGTAATAATAAGGAACGTGCACGGAATAACTTCCCGAAGTTCTAACGCAGAATTTTTATTTCAGATTGGATGAACTCATGAGGCGCATAGTGACTCTATGCAACGAATGAGATCATCCAAGCTGGGATAAAAAGGCAAGTTAGAGATCGGGAAGTTGTTTCGTGCACGTTCCTAAGCACCGATATTTAGGATGTATTGTCCATAAAACTATATGATTAGTAGGTAGTGAAAATGATGAAAGAAACCCCCATACAATTTGTAGAATACAGTGAAGCAATACAACCACGGTCTGTCAAAGGTCGCTTTAGAAATCTAAAATCGTATGTATTAGTACTAGCTTATGCAGTTTTTTTTCTGCTTCCTTGGTTACGCTGGGAGCGTGAGATTGGGTCAGATCAGGCGATTATTTTTGATTTGGCATCATTACGTTTCTATATCTTTGATTTTATTGTCCATCCGCAAGATATCTATTGGCTTTCAATTTTATTATTCCTTGCTGCCGTCTTTCTTTTCTTTATCACCACGTTAGCGGGGCGCGTATTTTGTGGTTACTTTTGTTTTCAAACCTTGTGGACAGATGCCTATCGTTGGATAGAGCATACCATTCAAGGTGATCGTATTAAGCGCATCCGCTTAAATAAACAATCTTGGACGACAGAAAAGGTGATTAAAAAAAGCCTTACCCATTTTTTCTGGCTATTTCTTTCCTTTTTAACAGGGTTAAGCTTTGTTCTTTATTGGGGCGATGCCTTTGAATTAAGCGCCCATTTTTTCACAGGAACAGCACCTGCGGCGGCCTATATTACCACCTTGATTCTCACTGCAAGTACTTATCTTGCAGCAGGATTTGCGCGTGATGCCATTTGTCGTCATGTCTGTCCCTATTCTCGTTTTCAAAGTGCCATGTTTGATGAGAATACATTAATTGTTTCTTATGATTATGTTCGAGGCGAAGCAAAAGAAGGACGCGCAAAGCCAATCAAAGCGTTAAAGACACAGGATGCACGAAAAGAAAAAGGGATTGGAGACTGTGTTGATTGCGGTTTATGTGTACAAGTTTGCCCGATGGGGATTGATATTCGCGATGGTTTACAACTAGACTGTATCCATTGCGCACTCTGTATTGATGCCTGTAACAATATTATGGATGCACGAGGTTGGGATCGAGGTCTAATTAAATATACATCAGAAAATAATCTACATGGAAAAAAGAATCACTACATTAATGTGCGTTCGGTGGGTTATGGAATAGCGTCACTTCTTTCTATCGGTTTACTTTATATTAGTATTACTAGCAGTGCACTGCTTAATGTTTCTGTATCACAAACCAGACAACCTCTGTTTGTTCCCATGTCGGACGGCAGGGTGCAAAATTCCTATCACTTTAGCTTTATTAATAAGACCAGAAAGCCCGCTAAATTAGAAGTTTCAATCGAAGGGCTTGAAGGAGCCGAAATTAGTTTAGGACAAATTGAAAATATTATTGTTAAAGCGGATAAATCATTACGTTTATTTGTAAAAGTTATGCGTCATCCAAACGAGTCTAATGCGCAACGAAATATGCCATTCCGTTTTAAAGTTATGCCTGTTGAGGGCGACTTAAAAGAACCTGTGTTTATCAACTCTCAGTTTATTACCCATTAAGAATAGAATATTGAAATATGAATAATATCAGTTTGTTGTACACCTTAGGCGCAGGAACGATCCTTTCATTTTGTTTGTTCTTCTTTTTTTATCTTGTCTTGAAGTGGGAGGGAAAAAAAGCTGCGTTTTTAGGTATTATGATCATGTGGCTAGTTTATTTCCCGTTAGCCTATCTCTATTGGCCAGGCATTGACGTCTTTGCGATTCACTTTGTTTTTTATACCATGACAGGCTATGGCTTAGGAATTATCACCAATGTGCGTTCAACTCGTATGCAAATAGAAGGAAAAGAGACACAGGGAGGCTGGTTTCATTGGGCACCTGCATTGATTGTGTTTTTCTTTTTACTCTTGACGCTTCAGGAAGCAAATTTAATTACCAAAGCCACCCAATATAAGCCTGGTATTGTTGTTCATGACTTCCGCGAAAAAGAAAATCAATATAACGATTATCAAAAGCAACTAGCAAAACAAAAGCAGCGTGGATGGAAAATTACAGGCGGTTGGGAGACGCCACCATTACGCAATATAAGCCAGCCCTTTATTATAAAAGCAGCCGATCAATCAGGAGTGGCTATTGAGAATGCAAAGGTTACACTCGCACTTTTGAGTGATATGGATACCGATGCTGATATACATATGAACCTTCCAGAAACCAGTGAGGGTGTCTATGCCAAGGATATTTCGCTACCAGATTATGGTGAATGGTCAGTATTAGTGACCATAACAAAAGGTGATGATGTGCATGTGATAAAAGGGCGGGTTGAGGTTGCCCCTCCAATTCCTACTGAGTAGATAATTGCCGATGCAAGAATGTTTTCACTGTGGTCTCCCTGTCCCGAAAGGCTTTGATCATACGATTGTTATCAATAATGAACCGCGCGCAATGTGCTGCATTGGTTGCGAATCTGTCGCTAATGCCATTGTTGAAAACAAGCTGGAAAATTTCTACAACTTTCGAACGGATAAATCAGAAAAAGTAGCTGACCTTGTCCCTGAGCAATTACGTCAACTCAATGTCTATGATGATGATGAATTGCAAAAAACCTTTGTACGTCAAGAAGCGGGGGATTCAGATATTGTTATACGTGAAGCATCACTCATTCTTGAGGGGATTGTCTGTGCTGCTTGTGTTTGGCTAAATGAACATCACATCAAACAACTGACAGGGGTTATTGAATTTCGCATCAATTACACCACTCACCGCGCCAGTCTTAAATGGGATAATACGAAAATCCAGTTAAGTGACGTGCTGAGAGAAATCACCACTATTGGTTATCACGCCCATCCTTTCGACTCAGGGCGAATGGAAACCCTGCAAAAAGAAGAAAAATCAAAAGCATTGCGACGCATAGCCGTAGCAGGTCTTGGCATGATGCAAGCAATGATGGCATCAATTGCACTCTACATCGGTGCCGTTTCTGATATGGATGCCAATATGACCCAGCTATTACGCTGGATGGGGTTAATTATTACCACCCCAGTGGTATTTTATGCAGCACAGGGGTTCTTTATTTCTGCATGGCGTGACCTAAGACGTAGACAATTAGGCATGGATGTACCCGTTGCAATTGCTATTGCAGCGGCTTATTTTGCCAGTGTCTGGGCAACCGTAACTCATAGTGGTGAGGTCTATTTTGATTCTGTCGCCATGTTTACCTTTTTTCTATTGGTTGGACGTTTTCTAGAAATGGGCGCACGGCATAAATCAGGCGCTGTTGCTGATGAATTAATTCGTTTAACTCCCGTTACTGCCACCCGAATTGAAAATAATCAACAATCACTGGTGGCTGTTAATGAATTAGCATTAGGTGATATTCTGTTGGTTAAGGCAGGTGAAATCATTCCTACCGATGGTGTTGTTATTGATGGTCAAAGTAGTGTGAATGAATCACTGCTTACTGGGGAGAGCCTTCCCATAACAAAAAGAATAAAAGATGAGCTAACAGGTGGAACACATAATATCGAAAGCCCACTCACCATGCGGGTGGAGAAACTTGGTGATAGCACCGTGTTATCCTCAATAGTGCGCTTACTAGAGCGCGCCCAAAGTGAAAAGCCCAGTCTGGCACGTTTTGCAGATCGTTTCACCGTCTGGTTTGTGAGTATTATGTTGGTGATTGCACTAAGCGTCTTTGCCTTTTGGTGGTTTGAGGACTCTAGTAAAGCATTTTGGGTGACACTTTCCGTTCTTGTGGTGACCTGCCCCTGTGCCTTATCCTTAGCGACTCCAGCCGCATTAACTACCGCAACAGGCGCATTAACAGAAAAAGGTGTGCTGACAACGCGTGGTCATGCATTAGAGACCTTAGCCAAGGTCACTCATATTTTCTTTGATAAAACAGGCACCTTGACGCATGGCAATATGGTGGTTAGTGATAGGCAGCAATTGGGTGATATTTCAATAGATCAGTGTCAAAAATTAGCCGCTGGATTAGAAAAAGCATCCGAGCATCCCATTGCAAAAGCATTACTGCATGAGGTTGATGATGCGATCACCTTTAAACACGCAAAAGCTGAATCTGGAAAAGGTATTGAAGGTATTTTCAATAATGACTTATATCGTATTGGCACCACTGACTATATTGCAGAGATAGCAGGCAAACTTAGCGCAGATAATGAGGAGGTAGAGCAAGGGCAGGGCAGCTACGTCTATTTAGGCAAACAGTCTCGCATAACGAAAGAGACGCAATGGCTAGCAAAATTTAAGCTAGAAGATGAAATAAGAGTAGAAGCAGCAGAAGCCATAAGTGCTATAAAAAAAATGGGAATTCATGTCACCTTGCTCAGTGGCGATAAACAAGCTGTTGTGGATACTATCGCCTCAACATTAGGCTTTCAGCACGCCATCGGTGAGTTATTACCAGAGCAAAAATTACAGCATTTACAACAGGCGCAACAACAGAATGAAATTGTTGCCATGATTGGTGATGGGGTCAACGATGCCCCCGTGTTAGCAGGAGCGCAAGTCTCCATCGCCATGGGAGAAGGCTCACAGTTAGCGCAGGTTAGTGCTGATATGATGTTACTGTCAGAAAACCTAACACGACTACCCGAAGCCATTCAAACCGCCCGAGAGATGCAACGCATTATCAAACAAAATTTTGCATGGGCTATTTTTTATAATGTACTAGCCATACCGTTAGCGGCCAGCGCAATGCTAGTACCGTGGATGGCTGCGCTTGGGATGTCTTTTAGCTCATTAGTGGTTGTACTGAATGCGTTAAGGCTAAAATAGTTCGCACCCTTGTTAACGATCATTTGTTAATAGCTAGAAATACAACAATAGGCATGTTATATCGTTATCCACAAGTCTCGTAGCCGCAGTAGCTCAGACCTTTCAAAAGAGGGGGGGTTGTTAATATTGCCCACATTAAACTTCCTTAATCCTTAAACATCCGAAAGTGATTAATAATTTCAAACTCCGCCAGCCAATCACTAATTTCAACCCCTTGAAAAGGGTTGTGAATAATATAATAGCGTGAGGTTTCAGGTACTTTTTGGTCAGAGACAATACCAATATGGGTTAGGTCATTATTAATCCGCCACACCACTAAATCCCCTGGTAAATAAGTTGAGAATTCACCTTGTTTGCCCACGGGTATTTTATAGCCCTTACGTTTAAAATAAACTTCCATATTTGGTACACGGCGGTGGTCAATATTGCGATCAGGTTGCCTTAGTCCCCATTTTTTAGGATATTTACCAAAGTTACGCTTCATATCTCGATGCATTTCCTGTTGCAGATCAATATCCACCGCACGAAAGGCCCGCACGATCACATCGGTACACACGCCTGTTGAAATATCAACATCGCCATTTGGGTAGGAAATTCGTTTATACGCGCCATTATAACTATTCGTCACACCATACTGAGCCACCGCTCCAAGAATAAAGCGATCTCGAATAGTAGTTGCTTTTTTAGTCCCATCCACAAGCGTTGGTTCACGCGGTGGTAGAATAATAATATCACCATCAATAATTTTTTCTGTTACTGCTTCCTCTTTGTCCTCTGCGGGTATTTCCTCAGCAACGTTTACATCCTCTTTATGGTCATCCAAGGCCTCATCATAAACAGGATCGCCTTTTATGGGAGGACTGTTTGGCTTAATCAAGCTTAAATTAGGCTTGATCTTTTTCACCGTATCAATTGCAATATCACTGTTAAAAAGTAGCACAATTGCCAATACTGTAAGAGTGGCTATTGCTATTCTAAGCGCACGCATGGTTTATTTCCGTTAATTTTATCGTCTATTACGCGAATTATAGTCTATTGAAATATTTGCTTTTAACTAATTGTTGCACATTTTAAATTTTACTCATGCTTGCATTAGTCTGACCTAGGATGAACAAAAAGGCATTGTGTAGATAAGCATAGTGAGCTATGTGAGCGTAGCAATAACGCAGGAGATCGGAAAATAAACAAGCACATGTTAGAATATTTATGATCACCTACTTATGCACCTCTTGATAGGTTCCAATGAGGAACAAAAAATCTGCACAATAGGGGTAGATTTATTTTTTGAAATTTCCTAACAGCATAGAAGGGGGAAGGAGTAAGATAAATCTTGAGCTTCTGTCATTCCGATGAATTATGAGCACTTGCTGCTTTAGCAACCGTCGCTAAAAATTCCCGATGGCGTTGTTGCTGATTCGCTAATCTCAGATTATTACACTTAAAAATACTAGCTAAGTCTTGTACAGCATTATCAAAATCATCATTAATGATAATATAATCAAACTCATTAGAGTGACAC
>DRMS01000010.1 GCA_011322515.1 Leucothrix mucor | reverse complement strand
GCTGTACCCTGAGCGGAGTCGAAGGGTGCCAATTATTTATGTGAAAAACTATAGACAATAAAAAACGCCAGTTCCTGTTGAGTAGGAACTGGCGCGAAAGGTGACTTTGTAGTCACTCTTAAATGTGCCATTTTTCAATATAGTTTAAATTCTATGAGTATTCGTATAGTAGAGTACTCGCAAAATTCATTCCCCATACTAAGACGCCACCACGGTCTTTAGTTGGGTAATTTCCAAATGACATCCCTCGCCAACTTCAGTTAGCCTTTTTATAATGATTTGCATTTATTCTTGGTAATCTTTGCCTTAAGTTCTGCGAATTACATTTTATAAATCTTATTCTCTCTAGGGCTTCTGTTGATGCATTTATTTCCTTGGAGTAGCCTTATTATTAGTCGCTACTTTCTAACTAAAACTACTTTATCGTGATGCCGTCGAGAATTCTGTGATGTATTCACACTTTTTATTTTTATGCAGATCAGTGATTTTGTAACTTTGATCTCTTTGTGTGCTAAGCGTATAATTTGTTTCCTATAATCATTGATTTATAGGATAAATAATAAATGGAAAATGGGCGCTCAGAAAATCTAATAAGAATTAAAAAATCACTCATTTGGCTGTATTCACAACCCGATGGAATAATTGCCAATTATAGTGATGCTGCTGAGAATCTTATTGTTGTCAAAGAGGGTAACACTATTGCGTTGCATTTTATGGATACAAAGACCTTGATGATTAAAAGCAAGATCAGTGATCCTATGTCGACTATTGATATTAGTAATCCATTAAATTTACTGGGAAAATATGCGCAAGCAATGATGCTGAGTCTAGTATTCAAAGGGCAACCTAAAAATGTCTATATGCTTGGTTTTGGCGGTGGGCGTGTGCCAATGGTGTTTCATCATTATTTCTCAGATTTAATAGTCGAGTCATCCGAAATAAGTGAAGGTGTGTTGCAATTAGCAGAAATCTGTTTTGGTATTATCCCCGATGATCGCATGAAGATAACATTGCAAGATGGACGTGAGCATTTGCAAACCTTCCCTGAAAACCATTTTGATATTATCTTGCTGGATAGCTTTTCTGGCGTTGGAGATCATCCCAATCATTTATCGACAGTGGAGTTTTACCAACTGTGTAAATCACGTTTAGTTGATGATGGTGTGGTGGTGACTAACCTTATTGACAATAATCCATTTTACCAACAAAAAGTTGCTACTTTTTTCTCGGTATTTAAGTTCGGATATGAATATGACAATGATGGCGTGATGATCTTTTTTGCATCTGATGTGGATGGTTTTAGCAGTGAAAAATTCCAGCAAAAAGCAGCAGAAATAGCGACTCAATATGAGTTTGAATTTTCCTATAGCGAAAACTCTCAGTATATTACTGCTTGTAATAACAATGATGAGGCGGGGGCAGATTTGATCTTACTGGATGATTCATTATAATAAAAAACAAAATTTGGCTACCAACTTAAGGCGGGACAAGTAACGTCATAACAAAAACCCGCACCCTTCGACTCCGCTCAGGGTACAGCTCCCTGAGCGGAGTCGAAGGGTGCGGAAATTTAATAAATGAATGTCTGTAGGCTACTCTGCGTTTTTACAAAAAACAGTGTTTATTATACTTCCATCTATGGATCTATGGGTATTTAGGATAACAGCGCTTGCAAACGCTCTTTTTCTAGGCGTGCGCCAAAAGTAGTCACAATTTCAGCAGCAGCATGTGATGCTAAATTTCCCGCTTCTGCATCACTATAACCTTGTGTTAAACCATACATAAAAGCGCCTGCAAACATATCGCCTGCACCATTGGTATCAACGGCTGTTACTTGCTTTGCAGCAACAGAAATACGTTTGCTATCAGTAATAATGGTGGCTCCGTCTTTGCCCTGTGTGATAACAATTTTCTTTGCTATTTTTTCTAACGCGGTAATAGCATCCTCTAGGCTGTCAGTTGAGGTATAAGTTTGCGCTTCTTCTTCATTGCAGAACAATACATCAACGCCATCGCCAATAATTTCAGCAACACCTTCTTTAAAATAAGTCACCATTGCAGGGTCTGAAAAGGTAAAGGCTGTTTTAACCTTGTTTTCCATAGCTATTTTACGTGCCGTAATAGCCGCTTCACGGGAGCAGTCAGAGGTTACTAAATAGCCTTCGATATAGAGATACTCAGCATTTTTAAGTTCTTCAAAATGTAAATCTGCATCACAAAAATCAGAGGTGATACCCAGATAAGTATTCATAGTGCGTTCTGCATCATCGGTCACCATGACCATGCATTTACCCGTAACACCTTTTCCTTTCACTTGATCTAACTTAGTTTCAACACCTGCTTTATGCAAATCCTGCATATAAAAATGTCCACCTTCATCATCAGCAACTTTACAAGCATAAAATGTATTACCACCTAACTGACTAATAGCAACGATGGTGTTAGCAGCAGAGCCACCGCCAGCACGTTTTTTTAAGCCAAAGGTATTGACTAGGTTTTCTGATAATTGATGCTGTTTATCTTCCTCTATTAGCGTCATTAAACCTTTTTCTATCGTGTGTTCTTGCAGAAAAGCATCTGAAACCTCAAACTCCATATCAACTAATGCATTGCCAATGCCATAAACGTGGTATTTCATAGTGTATTATTTTCCTTAGGACTGATTAATTTGTTCAGGAGTGTAGTAGCAGTGGAGAAAAAATACCATAAGGAAGTTTCAAACAATGAAGTTACCCATCTTGCTTATTTTGCTTGTTGTTTGCATTTTTATCTCTGCTTGAGTCATCTCAATCCTTGCGTATAGACATTCATTTATTAAATTTCCGCACCCTTCGACTCCGCTCAGGGAGCTGTACCTGAGCGGAGTCGAAGGGTGCAGTTATTTATGTGAAAAACTATAGAGTGATTATACGCCTATTGAGATAACTCAAGCAGAAATAAAAAGCCTGTGCAATATGGGCCGCATTATTATTTAAAACGTCCTAAATTCTCATTGATGTTGTGGATAGATTTTACAGAAAATTCTCTTGTTTTATGGGTATAATACCCAATATCGATAATATCTTGTTAGAACTTAATATTGTCTAAGAACTAATAAAATGAAGATAATGAACCTGAGTATTTCAAAACTGTCAACCAAGAGAGACTATAAGAATCAGGGCTAATAGCAGTCAGATGTCTGCTACAATAATTTTACAGTAGAAAGTAGTATTTATGGCGAACTCACACGAATCAGATCATGATTTAGGTTTGGCGGTAGAGAAATCCCGCCCAAAAGTTAAAGAACCCTCACGATATAAAGTTATAATATTGAACGATGATTACACACCGATGGAATTTGTAGTGGGAATATTACAAAGTTTTTTTGGATTGGATCAAGAAGCAGCAACACGTGTGATGCTTAGTGTTCATGAAAAAGGCAAAGGTGTTTGTGGCATCTATACTAAAGAGATAGCGGAAACGAAAGTTGACAGAGTGAATGAATATTCGCGTGAAAGTCAGCACCCGTTATTATGTACTATGGAAGAGGCGTAGAACTATGTTAAGTGCAGAAGTTGAATATTCAATAAATCGTCTGTTTACACAAGCGCGCAATAAACGCTATGAATTTGTGACTGTAGAGCTTTTATTACTGGCAATGACGAGTAACCCAAGTGCTGCTGAAGCGTTACGAGCCTGTGGGGTTGATATACCCGTATTACAAACGGAGTTGGAAAGCTTTATTGAAGAGAGCTCACCCATCTTAAATGAAGGTGAAGGTGATACTGAACCAACATTAGGCTTCCAACGCGTCATACAACGCTCTGTTTACCATGTGCAGGCATCGGGAAAGAGCGAAGTTACAGGTGAGAATATTTTGGTTGCCATTTTTGGGGAGCCTGAATCTCATGCTGTTTATTATCTTTCACGTCAAGATATGTCCCGCCTAGATCTAGTGAATTATGTTTCTCACGGTATTCACAAGACAGAAGATGAGCTTTCTTTAGGTGAATTCCTAATGGATGATGATCCTGACAGTGATATGACCGATGATATTTCAATGGAGGAAAATGAAGAACCCGTAGAAACCCCCTTACAGCGTTTTGCCAGCAATCTTAATGAAAAGGCCGAAACAGGAAAAATTGATCCATTAATTGGTCGTGATGACGAAATTGAACGTGCGGTGCAGGTACTTTGCCGTCGTCGTAAAAATAATCCACTTTTAGTGGGCGAGGCAGGTGTTGGTAAAACAGCTATTGCAGAAGGGCTTGCCAAGCGTATCGTGGATGAAGAAGTACCAGAAGTCTTACACGATGCGATTATCTATTCGCTAGACCTTGGTGCGTTAGTAGCGGGTACTAAATATCGTGGTGATTTTGAAAAACGTCTAAAAGCGGTGTTAAACCAAATCAAAGAAGAAGATCATGCGATCTTATTTATCGATGAAATCCACATTATTATTGGCGCAGGTGCAACTTCAGGCGGCACTATGGATGCATCAAACCTGATTAAGCCAATGCTGGCATCAGGAGAATTAAAATGCATGGGCTCAACAACCTATCAGGAATACCACAGCATTTTTGAGAAGGATAGGGCGTTAGCACGTCGCTTCCAGAAAATTGATATTAATGAGCCAACCGTTGCTGAAACCTTCCTTATTCTAAAGGGATTAAAAACACATTATGAAAAATATCATAATGTAAAATATACTCTTCCAGCGTTAGAAACCGCAGCAGAGCTTTCAGCGCGCTATATTACAGACCGCCATTTGCCAGATAAAGCCATCGATGTGATTGATGAAGCAGGCGCACGTCGTCAGTTAGAGCCAAAATTAACCCGTAAAAAAACCATTTCAGTCGGTGATGTTGAAGCGATTATTGCCAAGATGGCACGTATTCCACCAAAAACAGTTTCTTCATCGGATACGGATGTACTCAAGAAGTTAGAGAAAAATCTAAACCGTGTTGTCTTTGGGCAAGAGGAAGCGATTGATCAGCTTGCTACCGCAATAAAATTGGCGCGCTCAGGATTACGTGATGATCATAAACCCATTGGCTCATTCTTATTCGCAGGTCCAACAGGTGTTGGTAAAACTGAAGTCACTAAGCAACTATCAGAGCATTTAGGGATTGAATTATTGCGTTTTGATATGTCGGAATATATGGAGCGCCATACTGTATCACGCTTAATTGGCGCACCTCCTGGCTATGTAGGCTTTGAAGAAGGTGGCTTATTAACGGATGCGGTTAACAAAAATCCACATGCTGTTTTGTTACTGGATGAAATTGAAAAAGCACATCCTGATGTGTTCAATATCCTATTGCAGATTATGGATAATGGTAGCCTCACGGATAGCAATGGTCGTAAAGTAGACTTCCGTAATGTGATTTTAGTCATGACAAGTAATGCAGGCGCGCACGCTATTAGCCGTAGTTCAATGGGCTTTACTAAGCAAGATCATGCAACGGATATTGGTAAAGCACTTGAGTTAACCTTTACACCAGAATTTCGCAATCGCCTTGATGCCATTATTCAGTTTAAAGCATTAATACCTAAAGTGATTGTATCTATTGTGGATAAGTTCTTAATTCGTTTAGAAACACAGTTAATTGCTAAAAATGTAACCCTGATTGTTGATGATAAAGCCAAGCGTTGGTTAGCTAAAGAAGGTTATGACGTGAAAATGGGTGCACGCCCAATGGAACGTCTGATTCAAGATCAAATAAAACGACCTTTAGCAGATGAACTTCTATTTGGTAAACTAAACAAAGGCGGAACAGTGCGTGTTAGTGAAAAATCAGGGAAATTGACGCTAACTTATGGAGAGAAGGCAGTGCCAGCATAAGTTTCTCTTTCTTTATAGTTTTTCAGATAAATAATTTCCTAATAAAAGAAGTGAAAGCTTCGGCTTTTCAGTCATTAAGATGAAATTTAATAAGTGAATGTCTATAGATCAATCTTTAAGAAAGCCTATCCAGTTAATAGTGGATAGGCTTTTGTTATTTAGTGAACTAATGATGTTAGTAGTGACTCTACATTAGTATCATAAAAAACTAAATGAAAATAATATGAAGACTATAAATGGAATCCTATCATTAGCGATTATGCTATTTCTTTTATCCATCACTTTATTACCTATAACAGCCTTTTCAAAAGCAGAGTTAACGCCGCCTACTAAGCCGTTGCGAGTTTACCTATTACTAGGGCAGTCCAATATGTCAGGTCAGGGAAAGGTTGCTGAATTAACAGCAAGTTACAAAACACTACCAAAAAATG
>DRMS01000009.1 GCA_011322515.1 Leucothrix mucor | reverse complement strand
GGGGTAATAAAAACAAAGTTTGGCATAGAAGATAGGAATTCAAATGAGACCTTTCCTATGGGGAGAGTGAGCTCTGAGGATGGCGCGAAAGCCCAGATATACTTAAGCACCTCTCCAGAAGTTCAGGCGGTCTCGGGAAAATACTTCAATGAAATGCGTATGGAGCGTTCATCTGCAATGTCATATGACGAAGGATTAGCCGATATGTTATGGCAAAAAAGCATAGACTACAGCGCTTTAGGTGAAAGATAAGCTAATAGGGGTGAGGCACGGGAGTGTACAAAAGCATTTTTAGCTTAGGAACTGTTGATATTTGACGATTATCGCCCCTTTTTATTCCTTTACCCTTAAGCTCTAAACATCATTTTTTTTGAGGTGAAAAAGATTTAAAGTAGTAAAATAACCTGAATTGAATATACGAAATCGAATTCAATGATAAGCGGCTACTAACTTAAGGCGGGACAAGTAAAGTCATAGCAAGCAACCTGCACCCTTTGACAAGCAAGAAAATGAGTTCCCTGATCACGCCAAGGCAGTGCTAGCAATGAAAACTTTCTTCAAAACATTATCCCAAGAAATATTCGACATTTCCTATACCCTTTTTAAACTAATGATCCCCGTTATTATAGCGGTGAAAATTTTAGAAGAACTAGGTGTTATCGAATACCTAGGCATCATCCTAGAACCCTTAATGAGCTTAGTAGGACTCCCCGAATCAATGGGGCTAGTCTGGGCAACAACTGTAATGACCAGTATCTACGGCGGCATGGTGATCTTTGTTTCCCAAGCTCCGACTGATCTCAGCGTAGCACAAGTCACTATACTCGGCGGCATGATGCTATTAGCCCACGGCTTACCCGTAGAGGTACGCATCGCCCAAAAAGCAGGAATGAGTATCTGGTTTTCTCTATTGATACGCGTAGGCGGTGGTATTTTATATGGTTGGTTACTATTTTATATTTACAGCGCAGGTGACTGGCTACAACAGCCAAACCAATTAATCTGGCAAGCAGAAGTATCAACAGACACCCGTTTGATCGCATGGGGAGTAACTCAACTTAAAAGCCTAGCAATGATACAAATCATTATTATTGCGCTACTATTTTTCTTGAAAATCTTAAAGCGAATAGGTATAGAAAAACTACTCGCTATCATCCTAAGCCCCATACTAAAAATACTAGGCATCAGCACACAAGCCACCACCATCACAATAGTAGGCATCACACTCGGTCTAGCCTATGGTGGAGGACTACTAATAAAAGAAGCACAACAAGGTAAATTAGCAAAAAAAGATGTCTTTACCGCAATCGCCTTATTAGCACTGCTACATAGCTTGATCGAAGACACCTTGCTAATATTACTGCTAGGTGCAGACTTATCTGGCGTACTGTGGTTTCGCCTGCTATTTTCATTAGTGTTGATCAGTGTGTTTTCACGACTTGTTTTAAAAATGAATGACAAGGTATTTGAGCGAGTTTTATGTTCGAAGGTTTAGCAAATAGAGTTAAGGTTCAAATCATTAAAAAGAGTATTTATGATAAATAAAATACGCATTTTACTGGTCGTTGGGCTACCAATTTAAGTTGGGACACTCCATAAATTCAAAGGCTTATTAAATTTTCGTTTTTTCCCTTTCCAAGACAAAGGAAGTTCTCCCAGTTGCTTATCTATCCATTCAAGTACATTTGGGCTACTAGTTTAAGGCGGGACAGTTAATGTTTCTGCCTATTTACCCGCACCCTTCGACAAGTTCAGGAAGCGGTGTCCTGAGTCTACCGAAGGGCTAGTTCCCTGAGCTTGTCGAAGAGCACGGGTTGTTTGCTATGACTTTACTTGTCCCGCCTTAAGTTGGTAGCCGTTCTTTTGAGTAAGTAAGCGGTATCATTGGTGCGTTCTTCTTTAGGTTAATTAGTGTTATTGCTTGATACTAATTTTTAATCTAATAGGAGACGTTTTGTCACGTTTTTTGGAAATTTAATACCTGAATATCTATACAAAAGTGTAAACTACTTTTCCATTTGGTGACGGATGCCCAAAGTTTTCAAATAAATTTATCGTAATGATTTGTTGCAACTAGAAAATAGTTCTCCGCGTTATAATTAAAGATAACATACAAAAATCTATCATTCATTATGAGATTTATTTTGATGAAACAATTTGCACGTCACTTTTTCCTCTTTGTCATATTGCTTTTCAGTAGTAATACCTATGCTAATGACCTAAAAAACAATGCCTCACCCTATCTGGCTATGCATGGTAATGACCCTGTTAACTGGATGCAGTGGAATAAAGCGACTTTAGCAAAGGCAAAGAAAGAAAATAAAATTATTTTGGTTTCAATTGGCTATTTTTCCTGCCACTGGTGTCATGTGATGCAACGTGAGAGTTATCAAAGCAAAAGCATTGCGGCATTATTAAATAAAGACTATATCGCGGTAAAAGTTGATCGGGAGTTAAACCCTGTGCTGGATAAACGTCTGATTGAGTTTGTGCAGATCACAACAGGCTCTGCGGGTTGGCCGCTTAATGTCTTTCTCACCCCTGATGCTTACCCGCTAGTGGGTGCAACTTATATGCCGCGTGATAATTTTGCCACGGTGCTAACACGCTTGCAAAAACGCTGGAAAACTGATGCTCAAGCATTGGGGGATATGGCAAAAAATAGAAATGAGACGCTCACTAATATGCTGGAAACACAGGAGCGAACCAGTTCTAATAAAAGTATTGCAACTGCTGTTAATCATTTACAACAAGTGATGATGAAAAATGCAGATAGTCTGCAAGGTGGCTTTGGTAATCGCAAATTTCCTTCAACACCACAGCTTGCTTCATTACTCGCGCTCAGCAAGCAGAAAAAAAATAAAAATATTGATGAATTTTTACAGTTAACGCTCAATCAAATGGCGCGTAAAGGTTTGCATGATGATATTGGTGGTGGTTTTTATCGCTATACGGTTGATCCTGCATGGGATATTCCTCATTTTGAAAAAATGTTATATACCAATGCCTTAATGCCGTTATTATATTTTGATGCGGCAGAGCATTATAATAATCCTGAATATCGTCAAGTTGCGCTTGAAACATTGCATTTTGTGATTGAATCAATGAGCGGTAAGGGGAATGCTTATATATCCAGCCTTTCGGCAGTCGATAATAAAAATGAAGAAGGTGGGTTTTATCTATGGACACGTCAGCAATTAGCTAACATATTAAATAAACAAGAGCTTGATCTGGCGTATAAAATTTGGGGACTCAATCAGACAAATGAACTGCCAGCAGGAAATTTGCCACGCCGTGATGATTCACTGGCTGAACTTGCTAAAAAAATGTCGAAGCCCGTTAAAATCTTTGAAAAAGACATTAATCTAATCAGAAATAAACTCAAAGCCTACCGCAATAAACATCGTGGTCTACCTAGAGATACTAAACTGCTGGCATCACAAAATGGCATGTTATTAGGTGCTTTTGCCAAAGGCGTAAGCTATGACCAATCATTGTATAATCATGGTGATCGCTTATCTGCTTTTTTACAAAACCTTTGGAATGGCAAACAATTACGCAAGTCAGCCGCAGATGCAACCTCTGGAACATTGGATGATTATGCCGCCGTTGCGTGGGGTTTATTGTCTTGGGGGAAAGCAACAGGTAATAAAAAAGCGACCCAAACAGGCTTGGCTATTGCCAAAATCGCATGGCAACGGTTTTATAAGCATGGCATCTGGAGTGAAACAACGCATAGCCTGCTACCGAAAGGAATTAAGTTGAGTCACTTGCAAGATGGTGCGATACCCTCTGCCGAGTTTTTCCTATTAAGTGCCAGTCAGTTATCCGAGGATGCTGATTTACGTCGAAATATTAGTGCAGTATTAGGTAATTCCACCCGTTCTATAGAGACAGACCCTTACGCCTATGCGTCCATTATTGGGTTTTCTATTGGGTATCGGTAGGAGTGAGAATTTTAGTTTTTTAGTTGTATAGACATTCATTTATTAAATTTCCACACCCTTCGACTCCGCTCAGGGAGCTGTACCCTGAGGGGAGTCGAAGGGTGCAATTATTTATGTGAAAAACTATAGCAAGATGATGAGAGTAACACTAAAGGATGTTTCCTCTTAAATAGGCAATTTAATTGTGTGAAACGTCCTAACTAGTCTAATAAGAAAACCGCTGTTTCCGCTGTTTTCTTATCTATCTCAAAACGTACTTCACAATATTCAGTATGCGATGGCATCGGTGAGGGATCATCTGAGCAGTTACAGCCTGCAATAATACCTTGGTAAAATATGCCCGTTTTCACTTGAATGCGTGTGTCTGTTTCAGAGATATTTAAAACCAGTACTGACAAATCACTCGCATCAACATAATTAGCGCGAGAAAGCCCTTCTTGTAAAGGAAGGGAGGTCTCATCTAGCGCACTAACCTCATCACAAAAAATCGGTTTAAATTGATCCGTTTGCCATGCTTGTAGAGATTTCTCTAAGCTAATAATCAACTTTCAGTTTTAGGCTGACGTGATGCTCTTTTTCTTTCGTTTTCAGTCAATAGTTTTTTACGTAAACGAATACTCTCTGGTGTTACTTCTACTAATTCATCGTCATCAATAAATTCTAATGCTTGCTCAAGCGTCATTTTGATTGGCTTGGTTAAAATTAGATTTTCATCCGTTCCAGCGGCGCGAATATTGGTAAGCTGTTTTGCTTTCGTTGGATTAACCACTAAATCATTATCACGACTATGGATACCTAATAGCATTCCTTCATAAACAGGTTCGGCATGACCTAAGAATAATTTGCCACGCTCTTGCAGGTTGAATAGCGCATAGGCTAATGCTTTACCATTCGCGTTAGAAATTAATACACCATTATTACGTTGTCCTATTTCTTCATTTTTATAAGGACCGTAATGATCAAATGTGTGATAGAGCAAACCTGTTCCTGAGGTCATGGTCATAAAATCCGTATGGAAGCCAATTAAACCACGCGATGGAATCATATAATCTAAGCGCACACGTCCTTTACCATCGGGCGACATATTTTCTAATTGCCCACGACGCTCGCCCATTTCTTCCATGATTTTACCCTGATGTTGCTCTTCAACATCAATAGTCACCGTTTCATAAGGCTCTTCACGATTGTCGCCTTCTCCACGAACGACAACTTCAGGTCGAGATACCGCCAATTCAAACCCTTCACGGCGCATATTTTCGATTAAGATGCCTAAATGTAACTCACCACGACCTGAAACACGGAATTTATCAGGGTCATCCATTGCATCTACACGTAATGCTACATTGTGTAATAGCTCTTCGTCCAAACGCTCTTGAATATTACGTGAGGTAACAAATTTTCCTTCCTGACCACAGAATGGAGAGTTGTTTACCTGAAATGTCATAGTCACCGTTGGCTCATCAATGCTAAGTGGTGGTAATGCTTCGATATGATCAGGGTCGCAAAGGGTATCTGAAATATACAGCTCATCCATTCCTGTGAAGGCAATAATATCACCCGCTTGTGCTTCTTCTACCTCTATCCGCTCTAGACCATGAAAACCCATTGGCTGTAACACACGTCCATTACGGACTTTGCCTTCACGATCAATGACTTTAACTTGAGTATTTCTCTTGACTTTACCTTGCTTAATACGACCAATACCAATCAAACCTGTGTAGGAATTATAATCCAGCGAGCTGATTTGTAACTGGAAGGGTGCATCAGGATCAACATCAGGATGATCTACATTATCAACAATAGATTGGAATAAAGGGGTCATATCGCCATCGCTAACGGTTGACTCCAGACCTGCATAACCATTAATGGCAGATGCGTAAATGACGGGGAAATCTAACTGCTCATCGGTAGCGCCAAGATTGTCAAATAGTTCAAAGGTTTGATCTAAGGCACGATCAGGGTTAGCCCCTTCGCGGTCAATTTTATTAATAACAACAATGGGTCTAAAGCCCATAGCAAATGCTTTTGCAGTCACAAATCGAGTTTGAGGCATAGGACCATCAACCGCATCAACCAGTAGCAATACAGAGTCAACCATTGATAATACACGCTCTACTTCTCCACCAAAGTCAGCATGTCCTGGCGTGTCAACGATATTAATACGGTAATCATTCCATTTTACAGCGGTGTTTTTTGCCAGAATTGTGATACCACGTTCATGCTCCAATTCATTGGAATCCATCATCCTTTCTGTAATATCTGCACGATCACCTAATGTGCCTGACTGCTCTAACAGTTTATCGACCAACGTGGTTTTTCCGTGATCAACATGGGCGATAATGGCAACATTTCTTAAATTTTCTATCACAATTCTATACTCGATTTATTACTAAAATTTGTTAAACAACACCTTACTTGATATTAAAATACAGTAAGAAGATTAAATCCTCAGTCTTAAGTGTAAGTACCCGCGCAAAATTAATCTAACACAACACCCCTGTTTTCTGATCTTCTTCATTATTGCTTGAGTCACATAGCCCACTATATTCCCGCAGCAATGCCTCGAAGTTCAAAAACAGAAAATGACATTTTTTTAAATTAATTTTACTTGGCTACTTAACGCATTTTATGTATGTAGTGCCTGATGCATTGGAAGACATGCTATTGCTTATCCTTCTCGCATTATAATGGGAGAGGGTCTTGAGACAATACTATCTGTAGACAGTGTTGTTCGAGAACTAAAAAATTTTACATATTTTCTATATATCGTGGGTATTGTTTTACAGACACACCGCATATAGTATATAACAATAAATCATGATAGCTCTCCGACAGCCTCCTAGCGCTTATCCTTAATTAAAACGGGCAAAAGGTATTAAAATTTAACACCTCTTAGACTTAAAGAGCGCGCAGTATACAAGAGTTTATGAATGACAACATGATTATATTTTTTAGTACGAATAACAAACCCTCGATAGAAAAATAAGCACTTGGTCAATAAGAGTGTTTTTTTTATTATAAAAATATGTAAAACTTAAAGTCATGCTAGGCGAACACCACTTCTGATTGCGTCCACCAATACATGCAATAAAGACATCAATATTCTTTCAGTCATAGTCACCTGAACCTAGATTTAAATTATTTGTATAGCGTATTTATCACTTATCGTAGTGAGGATGTCGTTTGCTATGGTTTTTTGAAGGCAGGAAATAGGAATGAATTTGTTAATTATTGATGATCATCAGCTTTTTGCTGAGGGTTTGAAATTTCTTTTTGAAAGTATTGATACCTCTATACACACTACTCACGTAAAAGATGCTACCGAGGCATTAGATTATTTACAAAATAATGCTAGCCCTGACTTGATACTTTTGGATATTAATCTTCCAGGCATCAATGGTTTTTCTTTAATGAAAAAATTTCAGGTTATTAATATTTGGTCGCCTGTCTTGATTATTTCCGCAATGGAGTCACCTGCAACTGCGCAGTTGGCAATAGAAAGCGGTGCATTGGGTTTTATCTCAAAATCGAGTAGTGGCACTACCTTGATCTCCGCTATTCAGACGGTGCTAAATGGGGATACTTATCTTCCTAAAGCCCTATCTCCTGCTGCATCTAATGACACTTCGGAAGCTAGAGGGATAGAAACTGCCCATATTACTAAACGGCAAAAAGAAATATTACATCTACTTTCACAAGGTCTGTTGAATAAGCAAATTGCCAACGAACTAGGGATATCAGCGAATACCGTAAAAGCACATCTCTATGAAGTGTTCCGCGCTTTAAAAGTGAATAACCGTACCGCTGCGGTAAAAGCGGCTTTTCAGCAAGGGTTAATTTCAGAGGTTTAAAGGCCTGTAAGGAAGTTATTGAATAAATTGATCAAATAGGATATTTGTGGAATGTGGCAACTTCATCATTGACTTTAACTTTCGTAGGTAAGGAACGAACACGGGCTACCAACTTAAGGCGGGACAAGTAAAGTCATAGCAAACAACCCGCACCCTTCGACAAGCTCAGGGAACTAGCCCTTCGGTAGACTCAGGACACCGCTTCCTGAGCTTGTCGAAGGGTGCGGGCGAATAGCAGAAACATTAACTGTCCCGCCTTAAATTGGTAGCCCGAACACGAAACAACTTCCCAATCTCTAACTTGCTTTTTTATCCCAGCTTGGATGATCTCATTCGTTGCGTAGAGTGACTATGCTCCTTATGAGTTCATCCAATCTGAAATAAAAATTCTGCGTTAGAACTTCGGGAAGTTATTCCGTGCTCGTTCCTAAAAGTCTTTAATGTTGTTCCCTCTTCATTAACTTATTATCAAAAATGAATCATAATTTC
>DRMS01000008.1 GCA_011322515.1 Leucothrix mucor | reverse complement strand
CCTCACGGTTTCCCCCTTGCGGTTCGCTATGGTTGTTGTTACTACCTCCAGTTACCACGTTTCAGGTAACAAGTTTTAGCCCATGTCGGGCACACGAGTGAAAGCTTCAGCTTTTCAGTCATTAAAATGAAATTTAATAAGTAAACCTCTATATAGTTTTTCAGATAAATAATTTCCTAATAAAAGATCGGGTCGAGATAATGGAATTGCGTCCATTATCCCTCCCACACCACCGAACATACGGTTTTCCGTATTCGGCGGTTGAATCTGAGAGCGGTTATGCTCTCAATAAGTCGTCTGCGACAAACAACCCGTATTGTCTGAGTCGTTTGTTGTTCATAACACGGTGCATTGTGGGAGACTTTGCTATTCGCCATGCTCCTCGGGGGCTACTGGCTAATTTTAAAGCTCTACCTTTTGCACCTAATCGTTTCAGCGCGGTAGGTTGGAGTGAGGTTACGAACTCCAACAGTTTCTAGCAATATTTTTGCTGGGCTACTCGACTGGGGAGGGTTAGAGAGAAACTAGCCCTTACCCGATTTAGGTTTTTAATTTGGATAAATTTAAATGATTGTGCCAGATTTTGTTGGGGTTCCTATCGTCACCCGCAACCTACATCACTCCAACTTACCGTGTTATTATTCTCAGTCAAATTGTCAATGGTAAAAAACATGAAAATTTATATAGCTATATTGAAAATATCGTTTCTTTTTTTCTTGATCTCATGCGCCCCAAATAAAACAAGGAAAGCTATGAATCAGGTAGAAGTTAATAGAGGTAATGATATAACCCAAGCAACTACTGCCACTAAGCTGTGCAGATCATTTTCAATGAAGGGAGTTACAACAGTGATTGTTCGTGCTTCAAGAGTCTATAAGGCTAAAGTTGAAAGAAGGGAAACTACGGTGGCAAAAATATGTGGGAAAGTAATAGCTTCACCCATGTCTTTTCATTCTACTGGCATGCATTACTTGAAAAATTTTGATATGAATGCTCCAAATTTAGATATGAACTTTCAAGGTAAGCAATATGGCACTACATTTATAATCTCAACATCAGGAGAGCTAGCAGCTGTTCATCATGCACATGTTTTTTCTAATTTAACAATAATTTTACCTAAACAGGTGATGCTCAAAAGTGAAAAGAAAGAGTTAGTTCTTAGGAGTCTTGATGCTGACCTATCCCCTCCTTTATTAACGCGATAAAACAGCCATGTAGGGTGCGTTTCACGCACCGCTACAATCTATCCGATAACTACAATATTTGTTTTTCTGGTTACGAGGCTCCAGCCTCGTAACTCTCATTGACGGCTCTAGCGCGGTAGGTTGGAGTGAGGTTACGAACTCCAACAGTTTCTAGCAATATTTTTGCTGGGCTACTCGACTGGGGAGGGTTAGATAGAAACTAGCCCTTAGCCGTTTACCTGTTTACCAAAAAAGGGGACGCTACCCTTTAATTTTAGGTTACGGAATCAAAGGGGGCAGACTTGATTGATACTGATGTCTAAATAGTATTGGTATCAAAGGAGTCTGCCCCCTTTGATTTGTTTAGTTTGGATAAATTTAAATGATTGTGCCAGCTTTTGTTGGGGTTCCTATCGTCACCCGCAACCTACATCACTCCAACTTACCGCGTTAGGAATATCCAGACCAACTTCCTTGCGCACGCGTCGATAAATTTGTTCGACTTTGATTTTCAGACCAATTGATTCCAGAGTCAGGGTGTCGTCTGCATAATAGGCTTCTACTTCCCAGTTATTACGACGACGAAATAGACGCACATAAGGGGTGCTTTGGGAAACTATAATATACTCCAGTAAGCTTTCAATGGAGGTGTAATTAGTTAGTTTTTCGTGTAGGTCTGTGCGTTCTGTTGAAGGGGAGAGGACTTCTATAATGAGAAGCGGATCAGTGCGTGAGTATTGGTCTCCTGTGTTTTCGCTACAAGCAACCATAATATCGGGGTAATAGGCAAAGTCTTTATTTTTGTTATGACCAATGACCTTCATATCCGATTGCCATATGCGGCATTCATCACCTAAGGCATTGTCTATAGCAGTTCCAAAAGTATGCACAATGGTGTTATGCTGTTCGCTAGTGTTTGCCATCGCATAGATAGAGCCATCAATGTATTCGCTTTTAAATTCAACATCTCGTTCACCTAGAAGATAATCGTCAATGCTGATATACGTATAACTTTGTTCTAGTGCATATGACATTGTGTAGAGGCTCCATTTGCTGGTTTACATTAAATCTGTGAGTTTATTGCTAACTTCTCACAAATTCAAAATATACAACAAAAAGAGCCTAAAGGTCTTTAACCAAAGACTTTCATCGCTGCATCAACCGCTTTGCCCGAGTCGATTTTGGCATTCATACTACTTAATACCGCATCCAGCGCACCTAGGCAAGTGAGTACATTTTGCTGATTGCTGGCATAACCCATTAAACCGATACGCCAGATTTTTCCTGCCATTGAGCCGAGTCCTCCACCGATTTCTAGATTGTAGCGCTCTAGTAATTGTTTGCGTACCGCGACTTCGTCGATGCCTTCTGGTAGGGTGACGGCATTTAGTTGAGGTAGGCGATGTGCCTCATCCACAAAGAAGCCTAATCCCATCGCTTCAATACCTGCTTTAAGCGCTTGATGATTATCTGCATGGCGTTTCCATGAGTTTTCTAGACCTTCTTCATGCAGGATAACAAGTGACTCGTGGACGGCGTAGACGGCATTCACAGGTGCGGTGTGGTGATAGCTACGCTGTGCGCCTTCGCCCCAGTATCCCATGACTAAATTTAAGTCCATAAACCAGCTTTGTACTTTGGATTTACGATTTTGGATTTTATTGATGGCGGCTTCACTAAAGCTGACAGGGGAGATGCCAGGTGTGCAAGATAGACATTTTTGCGTGCCTGAGTAGATGGCATCAATATTCCATTCATCCACACGCAGTTCTGATCCGCCAAGTGAGGTGACGGCATCAACAATGGTTAAGCAGTCATAGTCATGGGCGATTTGTACTAATGTCTTTGCATCAGAGATTGCACCTGTTGAAGTTTCGGCATGAACAAAGGCAACGGTGCTGGCTTCTGGATGGGCTTTTAATGCTTCTTCAAGTTTATTCGGGTCAACTGGCTTGCCCCAGTCATCTTCAATAACAATAGCGGTTGCGCCACAACGCTCAACATTTTCGATCATACGCATGCCAAAGACACCGTTTTGACAAACAATAACCGTTTCACCTGGCTCAACGAGATTGACAAAGCAGGTTTCCATACCCGCAGAACCTGGAGCAGAAATAGGCATGGTGAGTTGATTTTTGGTTAAAAAAGTATCTTGAAGTAATTTTTTTATTTCATCCATTAAGTCTACAAATTTAGGGTCCAAATGACCTATTGTTGGACGTGCCATAGCTTCTAAAATACGCGGGTTCACATCAGATGGACCAGGTCCCATTAGTATTCTTTCAGGTGGATGAAATGATGATATTGACATGTTGCTTACCTTGTTTTTATAGGGGAAGTTAAAAGGGTGAGTGATAATATCTTGTTAGTTGT
>DRMS01000007.1 GCA_011322515.1 Leucothrix mucor | reverse complement strand
TAAACGTATGGGTTGCGCCAAACTGATGTGCGATTTCATGCGCCACAAAGTCGATATAAAAATTTTCACTATTTGGATTATTAATGCCTGAGGTGCCTTTGGCTTTAGAGCGTGTTGAACAGAGACTGTTAATAATAGCTAAACCACCGCCTGATGTGCCAAATACATGCCCAATATCATAATTAGCTACACCAATCAGGCTATCAAGCGTTCTTTGATTTTCCAAAATGAGTTGATCTACTTTGCCATTAGTAAAGGGGTCGTTATAGGCATCGGTAAATACAATCGCATCATTATTATTTGCCAGTGTAAGATGAATACCTAAATCACGCTCATATATCTGATTAATACGGTTAAGCGTAGTCACAATCGCACTCAAACCTAATGCGACTGTGCCACCTTGAATATGCGTATATTCACCTGTTGCTGCGATTGCAATGCGGTAATTATGCAGGCTGTTGCTAGAAGATTGATTGCGATATTGATAGGAGTTGTCTGGATCAATCAGTGATGATTGGTTTTGTTGCGCATGAGTTAGTTTGCATTGATGTGGCTCAGTAGCGTGTTGGTTTTTTTGTTGATAAGAGTAATAGTGACGATTCTTTACTTGCTGATCATTAGCCTTTGGTTTAACAGGGTCAATATAAATAACTTCACCATTATGTGTTTGCAACATCGCATGAAAACCCGCTAGGGTGAAATCTAATCGTCCGTTTAATACCTTATTATTTTGATTAATGAGTTTATAGGTTTTAATGTGTGGGTATTTTTTTGCCAATGAGGGCGGCAATACTTGTGACTCAATCGCTGTGACATAAACTGTATCACCATTCGGTAAAGGCAGGGCGATTGGTGTAGGAGTAGCACCCCTAAATGCTAGTTTAGTCTGTCCTAGAAGCTGTTGCATTTTTGCTTCATTCAGTACAAATTCACGACTATTACGATAAGGAGATGTCACGTTACTATCACGCGCTTTAGAGTGAACCTCGTACCATAAATCGTCTGCTGCCTGTGTCTGATTGACACTAAAAAGAATTATCCAGAAGATAAAAAGGTGCTTAATTTTATTATTCATGCTGCCGCTCCTTGAATGAAGCGTTCAGTTTGTATTAATAGTGGTTATATATTAAACATTAGCTATATCAAGGGCAGGTTTTTACCGATTGGAATATTGGTTTTAGAGGTAGTCTAGGCTAAATTACCCTTTGTCAATGATGGCTAATTGATCGCTATTATTGGGTACTTCATCAAATTGTAAAGAGGAAGTGAGCCTTCAGGCTCGCCAAACGGCGATAGCATTAGGTGAGGAAGATGACTTACGGGCTACTAGTTTAAGGCGGGACAAAAAACATATCTCTCGCAAAGATGCGAAGTACGCAGAGGAGGTTTCTTGTCTTTTCTTGGTGTACTCTGCGTCTTTGCGAGATGATTTTGTTTTTTTACGCTATCAATTAACAGGCTGTCCCGCCTTAAGTTGGCAGTCAAATTATGTACTTACTTTCCAAAAATAACCGAGTTAGGCTTGCGTTGCAAAGTATCTGCCAGTGTTGAGAATGAGCGTGATGCTTCGCCTAAATCATTAATTAATTGCTGTAAGCGATATTGAAGTGCGGAGTCTTCGCTAAGTGTTGCTTTAAGGCTTTTATTGACCACAATGGTTGTATTATCTATATGACGCATGGTTTTGTGCGCGTCTTGTTGCAGTTTATTACTGACGTTATTAAAGGTGCGTAATGATACGCTAAGGTCTTTTTGTAATTTATTACTTACATTATTGAAAGTGCGCATTGAGGTGCTGGCATCTTTTTGTAGTTTCTTACTGACATTATTAAAAGTACGCATGGATAAGCTGGCATCTTTTTGCAGTTTATTACTAACATTATTAAAGGTGCGCATGGATAAGCTAGCATCTTTTTGTAGTTTACTACTGACGTTATTAAAAGTGTGCATTGAGGTACTGGCATCTTTTTGTAATTTATTGCTGACATTATTGAAGGTTTGCAGTGAGGTGCTGATGTCCTTTTGCAGTTTATTGCTGACATTGCTAATGGTGCGTAGGGCAATGCTGCCATCTTTTTGCAATACGCTGATGGTTCTATCCGCACTGGCTAATAAGTGACTAAGATCATCTGCTGTTTTTTGTGCAGTAGTTAAGGTGTTTACCAGCTTACCTGAGAAGCCTTTTTGATCCAGTTTTTTTGTGATTTTAGCGATGCTTTCAGCAGTGGTAGCGACTCCCTTGAGGGTTTTTTTAACATCCTGTGAATTGAGTAATGCAGTTACGCTGGAGATTGCTTTGTTTAGCTCAGCTGTGATTTCGCTAGCATCAAAATTAAGGATGGAGGCGGGCGCATCTTTAGTAGGGAATACGGATGGGTCGTGTAGTGCTGTTGGCAATAGAGCAAATACATGCTGCTTTTCTTGTAAATGCAGGGGTTTCTTGGGCATATTCAAAG
Source organism: Leucothrix mucor (assembly GCA_011322515.1). Taxonomy (GTDB): domain Bacteria; phylum Pseudomonadota; class Gammaproteobacteria; order Thiotrichales; family Thiotrichaceae; genus JAGLBW01. The sequence continues at coordinate 13,897 of DRMS01000007.1, read as the reverse complement.
AAATAAACTGCGCTCCTGTAATCAGACTATCAACGGTTAATTGTGCTTGTAATCCATTGCTTACTAAGTTTTGCAGGGTGTGTTCTGCTTCTGCGCGTTGGTTTTTCTCAGAAAATTTATCAATATAGAGCGATGCTTTTACGAGTGTCTTAACCTGTGTATTATTTTGCATTTTTTGAAGTAAAATACTTTCAACCTTGCCTACTTTTACGCCGCTAAACTCAATCACGGAGTCTGTGCTTAAACCGTGCAAACTGTCATCAAAATACATGACATAGAATAGTTTTTCTAAACGCTCTGTATTGTCATTTGCAAGCTTATAAGAGTCATAAAGTTTAAATTTTGTTTTATCGGTAATGGCATAGCCGACTTTGTCTTTAGGCGTTTCAAATGCAATACCGCCAATCAAAAGAGAGATTAATGACTCCATGCGCATTGATACGCCTGAGGTGGACAAATTAATGTCTAATCCACTGGCATTCCAGAAACGGGTATTACTTTTAATTTTTTTATCATAAGGAGCATGTACATAAATAGAAACATCAACCTTGCCCGTAGCAGTATTTAGTTTATAAGCCGTAACTTCACCAACGCGTATTTTATGGTAGTAGACGGGTGAACCAATATCTAATGAGCCAAGGTTTTGACTATTTAAAACAAATAAACTACCTTTTTCATTGGTTGTGATGAGTGGTGCGGTTGCTAAGCCATCATAATATTCTTTAGCGGGGCTTTTTTTGCCTGGATCGATACCAATATGAACCCCTGATAGCAAGGTTTCTAACCCACTAACACCTTGCAAAGTAAGGCGTGGTCGTTCTACCCAAAAACGTGTATTTGAGCCTAGATTTTGTGCCATTTCAGGGAATATTTCGGCGATAACGACCACTTTTTTTAAATCTGAGGTGAGTCTCAGTTTTTGTACACGACCAACTTGTATATCTTTGTAGCGAATAGCCGTTTTTTTAGCCTCAATACCTGATGCTTGATCAAATGTAATCGTGATCATTGTGCCACGTTCGCTATAATATTTATACACTAACCAGCCGCCGATAAGCGCAGCCGTGAGCGGAATAATCCAGATAAGGGATAATCCTGAAGTGCTTTGTACCTGTGCTGTTGGGTAGTCGTTATTTGCCATTTTGTTTTTTGACCTCTTCTACTGAGTTCTCTTTTTCTTCCAGCGCATCCCAAATAAGACGTGGATCAAAGGTATGAGCAGCAAACATTGTGAGTATCACAACCGTTGCAAAGGATAGTGCGCCAAGATTAGGGGTAACGCTAGCAGTATTGCCAAATTGTACCAAGGCAACGAGTAATGCGATGACAAATATATCAACCATTGACCATCGACCAACAAATTCAGTGATACGATAGATACTGGTGCGATCCTTAGGCCGACAACGGACACGAAAATGAACACTGATTAATAAACCAAGCAGAGTTAATAGTTTAAGGATAGGGATAAAAATACTAGCAATAAAAATAATCAAAGCCAGTGGCCACATACCCTCTGCGAATAAATGCATGACACCACTTAGAATAGTATCGGGTTGACCTTCTCCCCAATAAATCACCGTCATAATAGGCAATGTATTGGCAGGAATATATAAAATGAAGGCGGCTAATAATAATGCCCATGTTTTACTGAGGCTATTAGGAATGCGTGAATGTAGACTGGAGTGACAGCAAGGGCAGAGAATTTTAGCCTGTTTTTTAGCTGATTTTTTATCCATATTGTTAGGCAATTTACTTAATGTATGGCAAAAATGACAGGAGACTAAACCCGCTTGACGAGCGGTTATGAGGTGAGAGCTCATAGTGAATCCCCTTGTTTATTTCTAAGACTATTCCAAACATCCTGCGGGTTAAGTGAATAACTTAATAAGGATAAAGATAGGATCAGCAAACAAAAGGCGTACAGTGAAACCCCATAAATCACATCCGCCACATTACCTAATTTAACCAGCGCAACCAGAATTGCGAGCATAAAAATCTCCAGCATTCCCCATGCATCGGTACTGCGTAAAAAACGAAATAAGGGCGCAGTATAGGTATTAGCGCAGTTTGTTTTGACTTGGATTAAAACATAAATAGTGCCAAGCAAGGTGGTCGCAGGAAAGATAAATGTGGTGAGTAAAATAATAAGACTCAGTAGTGGGCGATCAGCCTCAAATAAAGCAAGCGCAGTAGAAAGCAAACTACTTTCTTGCGTTAGACCAATTGCTTTGAGCGATAATAAAGGGAATAAATTGGAAATTACAAATAAAATAAAACCAGTAATAGCAAAAGCAAGGGTGCGATTAATAGAGTTTTTTTGATGTTTAAATAAGGTCGCATCACAGCGAATGCAACGAGCGACTTGATTGTCTATCAACTTTGGAACAGACAGGATCAAATCACAATCAGGACAAGCGATGTGAGTGGCTTGAGTATTAGTCAAGTTGTAATTTGATTTATTTTTACTCATACGTATATTAAATAAAAGGATTGACAAAAGCAGATTTATCTATCTCTAAACGCTCATCTTCAGGGAATTTACCATTAAGCACATATAATATCTCTTCAGCAATATCACCAATGCGTTCAAGGCTACGAGCAATAAAAACAAGATGAGTACAAGGGCAACTTAGCTCTGAATTTTCTTTATTAATAGCAATTAGATCGGTGAAGAGTTGTGTATACATTTCGTGGCTACCAACTTAAGGCGGGACAAGTAACGTCATAGCAAACAACCCGCACCCTTCGACAAGCTCAGGGAGCTAGCCCTTCGGTAGACTCAGGATACCGCTTTCTGAGCTTGTCGAAGGGGGCGGGTGATAGCAGAAACATGAACTGTTCCGCCTTAAACTGGTAGCCCATTTCGTCAATTGTACTATCTTTTTGACGAACTATTTCTGCTACTTTAGTATTTTTTGTATCATAGCTTTGGGACGTTATTCCGTGCTCGTTCCTAAGTTATATTATTGGGCTGCCAATTTAAGATAGGTCAGCGTGTCGAATGTTGATACTGTGGGTTACCAACTTTAGGTGGTGCAGTTTGCACCCAAGGGCATAGGTAAATTCATTACTTGAAACTTCCTAGCAATCCCGCTTTAAATTGATAGTCGATTTTTTTATTGGTTGCGCTGTGCTGTCACCCGTATCCAATCACCCTTTTGTGTCACTTGTATTCCGCTAAAGTAGGCTTGATAGGCAGTGACAATATGCTTTGTTTGCTCTTTTAAAATTCCAGATAGAACAATCGTACCATTAGGTTTTGTTAGCTGTGCGAATGTTTCAGCAAGCGCCACTAAGGGGCCTGATAGAATATTGGCAATCAATAACTCAACAGGTTCTGTTGGCATGTCTTCTGGAAAATAGGTTTCAATTGCAGACTCAGGAATCTGATTTTTTAACCTATTATCGTTGGTCGCAATAAGTGCTTGATGATCAATATCGGTTGCGATAATGACTCCTGCGCCTAGTTTTGCGGCGGCAATGGCTAAAATTCCACTACCACAACCATAATCAATCACGGATAAACCGTGCGGTGGATTTGCATCCAGCCATTCCAAACAAAGCGCTGTGGTAGGGTGAGTGCCACTACCAAAGGCTAAGCCAGGGTCAAGTATGATTTTAGTGCTATGATCTTCAGGTAATTCATTCCAGCTAGGATAAATCCACAAATTTTCACCAAATTTCATGGGTTTAAAGTCATCCATCCAAGCGCGTTCCCAATCTTGATCTTCGATTCGCTCTAGATCAATGTGACTGATTTTCCACTGCTGTTTATTGTGCTCTAGACTCAGGAGTAGGGTGGATAGGTCATCATCACCCCCAAATAATGCAGTGAGAATTAAATCATCCCATAAGGGGGTTTCACCTGGTAAGGGTTCTAGCACGGGTGTGTCGCCTGCATCCTGAAACGTGATGGAGAGCGCGTTAGCAGTCTCCATGCACTGACTGATTTCATCCTGAAAGGCTCTATGGCAGTAGCAGTTTATTTGCTGCCACTCTTGCTTATGCGTTGAGAATGTCATTTGTTGCTAAGCTTTTTCTCAAGATAGTCAATACCTGCACCGCCTTTACGGAATGCTGTATCTGCCATAATTCTTAGCTGTAGAGAAATATTGGTTTTGATACCTTCAACGACCATTTCGGTTAGTGCGCCTTCCATGCGGGCAATAGCAGCATCACGGTTATCTGCATGGACAATTAATTTTCCAATCATTGAATCATAATAAGGAGGAACGACATAGCCGCCGTAAATATGTGAATCCACTCTCACACCTAAGCCTCCAGGTTGATGAAAATGTTTGATTTTTCCTGGTGAGGGGATAAAGCTTTCAGCATCTTCAGCATTGATGCGACATTCAATCGCATGTCCGCGTGGTACGATATCTTCTTGTTTAATGGTGAGTTTGCAACCTGATGCAATAAGAAGCTGTTGTTTGACTAGATCAACTCCTGTAATCATTTCGGTCACAGGGTGTTCAACTTGTAGACGGGTATTCATTTCAATGAAATAAAACTCATCATTTTCATATAAGAACTCAAAGGTACCTGCGCCACGATAGCCAATTTCCACACAAGCCTTGCTAATTGTTTCGCCTAATTTTTTGCGAACTTCGGGGCTAATACCAGGGGCTGGAGCTTCTTCAACGACTTTTTGATTGCGACGTTGCATAGAGCAGTCACGTTCGCAGAGATGAATGGCATTACCATGTTCATCAGCTAGTACTTGAAACTCAATATGGCGTGGTTTTTGCAGGAATTTTTCCATAAAGACCACATCATTACCAAAGGCTGCGCCCGCTTCTGCTTTAGTCATGGCAATGGATTCAATCAAATCAGATGCATCATAGACTACCCGCATACCGCGTCCACCACCACCACCTGTTGCTTTGATAATTAACGGATAGCCAATATCTTCAGCCATTAGTAAGGCTTCATCGCTATCATCAGAGATCGCGCCGCCAGAGCCTGGTACGCAAGGTACATTAGCTTTTTCCATAGCTTCTTTTGCGCAGATTTTATCGCCCATAATGCGAATAGTTGCTGCGGTGGGGCCAACAAATATAAAACCGCTGGACTCAACACGCTCAGCAAAATCAGCATTTTCAGAGAGGAAGCCATAACCTGGGTGAATAGCATCCGCATCAGTTACTTCAGCTGCGCTAATAATAGCAGGAATGTTGAGATAGCTATCGGTTGAATTAGGAGGGCCAATACAGACTGCCTCATCTGCAAGGCGTACATGCTTTAAATCTCTATCTGCGGTTGAATGCACTGCAACCGTTTTAATGCCCATTTCTCGACAGGCGCGCAGTATACGAAGCGCGATTTCGCCACGATTGGCGATGAGTAATTTTTTAATCATTTGAGTTACCCCGAATTATTCAATAACAAAAAGAGGTTCACCAAATTCTACAGGCTGCTCATTCTCAACAAGGATAGTTTTGATTGTGCCTGCTTTGTCAGCTTCAATTTCATTGAGCATTTTCATAGCTTCAATAATGCATAAGGTATCACCCACTGTAACTTTTTGCCCAATTTCAGCAAATGGAGTGGCGGTAGGGGATGAGGAGCGATAAAAAGTTCCAACCATGGGTGAATCTATCGTATTTTCTTCGGCTACACTGGCTGTAACAGGAGCGGTAGGCGTTTCTATAAGGGTGGTTTGAGGCGTTGCAACAGGTGCGGGAGCGGCTGTTGCAAGGGGAGCGGGAGTTGCACTGTGTCTTATAATGCGTACTGACTCCTCCCCTTCAACAATTTCTAGCTCGGCTATGCCACTAGTTTCAACAAGTTCAATTAGTTTTTTTACTTTACGAACATCCATTGGGTTTTTCCTGTGTGGGGTGCTTGGGAGTTATGAGTTGCAGATACTATAGTGCGTTATAAACTTCGCTCAACTATAGATGTTCACGTATTAAATTTCCATTGTAAGCAGGAGGTCATAATAAATTTAACAAAATTTTTACGTTTGGTTTTTGAACTTCAAGGCATTGTTAAGGCGCATAGCAGGCTACGCAACGATAACGCAGAAAATCGGAAAATAAACGAGTAAAATATTAGATTTATTGTGTTCTCCTACTTAAAGGTATCTGTGAAATTATTTTTTGTGAAAAACTATATCTAGTAATTAGTGCAAATATCTCAAGCATCAAGTTTATCAATAGCTGCGTTTAAAGCCAGTTCATAACCTTTAGGCCCTAGTCCAATAATACAGCCTTCCGCTATATCAGAAAAATAGGAGTGGTGCCTAAAGGCTTCCCGTTTGTAAACATTGGATAAATGAACTTCAATAAAAGGCAACTTAGTTGCTAATAAAGCATCCCGTAAAGCGATGCTAGTATGTGTAAATGCGGCGGGATTAAAGAGAATGAAATTGCCCCCTTCAATTTGAGCCGCATGAATTCTGTCAACCAGCTTGTGTTCAGCATTGCTCTGAAAACAGTCTAACTGATGATTATTTTGTATGGCAATCTGTTGTAATTTTTTTTCAATATTGGCTAAAGAAAGTGTTCCGTAGTGTCCTGGTTCACGTTGACCAAGGAGATTAAGGTTAGGACCGTTTAATAGCAGTATTTTAGCCATAATTTGTTATTTTTTAGTATGAAATTGAAAAACTTTGGTGGTTTGTCTAGGCGATTGTCTGAGAATTAAGATATTTTAGACTTTTTTCTACATATTATGAGTGTAGAAACATGAAATATTAAAACTACACTATACAGCATGTAAAAATTAGTCACGATAGTTCTTAGGCAACTTCCTATATTGTCACTTATATCTTGACATGATTAAAAATCAAGGAATTAGTAACAATAGCCAGCAATTCTGCGGAGTTTACACCTATTGGCGTATAGGTGCTACCAGTACCGCATAGCTTTTGAGAAAAGCTTTGATCATGTGTAGTAGAATGTTTAAAAAATGGGATAAGTGACGACAAAACAGAAGGGAATAAGTGTGGGAGAGAATATTGCTAGGAGGCTATCTGAGAGTAGGAAGCGTAGCAAAAGCCGTGCTGGAATGTGAATATTTTCTAACTTGATGAGGCGAATAGGCGTAACTATTGAATAAATATGATTGATCAATAGGTGTATTTCAGGAGAGGAGGGTTGCTGTAGCTTTTCTATTATTGAACAGCCTCCTAAGAAATATAAATAAGATGTTAATAAAAATGGCGTACATGCTAGTTTAGCTGTTACATTTAAACTACCATGTCATACTTTTTTCAAAAAATACTCTTCTTTAAGTCGTCGATAGCTAGTTGTATCCGAGTTACTTAATAGGATAAATCAAAGGTTTAAAGCCTAAAGAAGCAACGCTTGCTTTCCAATGATCCAGTTTTTTAGACTCAACAGGTCCTGCCATTACTCGATACCATGTTTTTCCTTTGACTTTTCTTGTTTCAACATAAGCCCTCATGCCCTTGCGCTTTAAGCGACCTCTACTGCGATCCGCTTGGTTACGCTTTCTGTAGGATGCAACTTGCAGAAGATAATTAGATTTTCCAGCAGTAACCTTGGCTTTATCTCTCTTCTTATCTTTATTGTTAGTTTTAATCATTTGTTCTTTCTTTTTTACGGGATTATGAATTGTTTGTATAGGAACATTCAAATCAGGCAATACCGCATAATAACTAAAACTCGGGCGCTTTTTGACTTCTTCTTTATGATTTTTGTCGATCAAGGAGGCAACTAGTTGTTCATCAGGATCATCTGCATTTTTAGATGCACCAAAAGGTGAGGTGATTTCTTGATCTTTTGCAAAGGTTGATTTTTTGGGTGCATTAGCTGTTTGTGTTTCTTGAGATGCGCTAGCAGCCTCTACATTCGGAATACCACGATTTGCAAAGTAATACATTGCTAAACCTACTAGCAACCCCATCATAATGCCTGACAGCATCCATAATAGACCGTTACCAAAGCCTGCTCGCATGGTCGTTTCTTCCTTAAAATCTACGTACATCGCCTTTCACCCTGATTAAATTTTAAACTACTGGCAAATATTCAGCCAGCATTCATTATCAATATAGTTTACTATACTCAAAAAGTCTATGAGAATAATTAATTTTTTTAAGTTATAACAAATATTTACAACATATTTAGAGGATCTACATCAACTGACCATCTGATCTTTCCAGATTTTTTATAGGTTGGCAGTTTTGTAACCGCATCAGCAAGAAAATAATGTAAAGCGGCACGATTAGCAGAGCTCATTAATAATTGAAAACGATACCGATCCGCTTTTTTACTCATTGGGGAGGGCACGGGTCCTAGTAATGTCACCTCAGATTGTTGCAAACCCGAAAGTAGCAAGTCTTGACTTAATTGCTGTAAAAAATCAAATCCTTTGGCTTTATCGGTAGCTGTTGCCCTTATTAACACCTGAAAACCAAAGGGCGGATAATTCCATCTCTTCCGTTCAGACAATAATTGCTTAGCAATGTTCAAATAACCTTTGCTTAGCAAGGTGGTCAATAAAGGATGATCAGGCTGTGATGTTTGCAGTAACACCCGTCCTCTACTCTCTCCTCGACCTGCACGACCACTGACCTGAATAATCTGCTGCGCCAACTGTTCTTGTGCTCGATAGTCCATACTAAACAACGCTTGATCAATATCCAAAATTCCAACCAGTGTTAATTTGGGAAAATCATGTCCTTTGGTTAACATCTGCGTGCCAATTAGTATCACGGGCTTACCCTGTTGCACAATTGCTAATTTACTGTCCAATGAGCCTTTGCGACTGGTGGTATCTCGATCAATACGAACAATAGGAAATGCAGGAAAATGTGCTTGTAAAACATGCTCAATGCGCTCTGTCCCTTGACCTAGTGTTGTAATCCCTGTGTGATGACAATCGGGGCAGTGTAAACTCACTTTTTCTTCGCGGGCGCAATGATGGCAGATCACTTTGTGAATACCTGCATGATAAGTCATATTCGTATCACATGACTGACAAACAGCATGCCAGCCACAATTTGGGCAATAGAGAACAGGTGCAAACCCACGTCGATTTAAAAACAGCATCACCTGATTATCTGCCTCAAGATGTTGCTGAATTTCTTTGAATAAGCGTGATGAAATCCCCGCCTCAAGCACTAATCCGCGAATATCCTGCACGACTACTTCAGGGCGAGTACGTGACTCTGGACGACTATTTAAGCGCAAATAATGATAACGATCACGTTCAACATTTTGTAATGACTCCAAAGCAGGCGTAGCACTGCCTAAAATAATCGGAATATTAAGATCATAAGCACGTTTTACGGCCAAATCACGCCCATGATAACGAAACCCCACCTGCTGTTTTAACGAGCCATCATGCTCCTCATCCACCACAATAATGCCCAGCTTTTTTATTGGTGAAAACACCGCAGAGCGTGTACCAATCACTATATCAATACTAGAATCTTTGACAGCTTGCCAAACCAGCGTACGTTCGCCATTAGATAACCCAGAATGTAGCATTGCCACACAATACTGCGGAAAATACTGCTGAAATCGCTTAAATAACTGCGGTGTTAAACCAATTTCAGGAACTAAAATCAGCGCTTGCTTGCCCGCTTTTAAAATAGGCTGCATAGTACGCAAGTAAATTTCAGTTTTACCACTGCCTGTAATGCCGTGGAGTAAAATAGGCTTAATTTTTTTAGACTGATAAATAAGTGTTAATTGCTTCAATACATCTTGTTGCTCATCGGTTAAAGTAATTTTTTTAGTAGCAATAGACTCTACAGCTAGTGCAGTAAACGTAGCCGCAACCTCTTTAGTGCAAATAAGCTGTTTTTTTATTAACTCACGCAGTAAGCCCTTCCAATTTGTAATGCCCTCCTGCGCTAATCCCTGATTAATTTGCTGTTCGCTTAGCCAGTGATTTTTGCCCACTTTTTCAAAAAATACCCAAACCTGCCGTTGCTTAGGCGCACGTCCTAATAACTGATCGGTTTGCTCTAATAATTCAGTGTTTAGCCGCCAAACTCTCATCAATGGCAAGGTCTTGCCCTTACGCAACGGCGCAGGAATGGCATTAAAAATAACATTGCCAATAGGGTGGTGATAATAGTGACTAGCCCAGTAAAGCAACCGCAGAGAACTTTTTTCAATTAATGGCTTTTTATCCAATATTTTTATTATATTACGTAGTTTTTTGAATTTACTTTTATATGTTTTTTCGACCACGATACCCACACTAAAACCACCGCCTAAAGGCACACGTACACGACAACCAATTTGCACACTTAGATCATCAGGGCATTGATAGTCTAGTAAAGAATAAAGTGGACGAGGGATGGCAATACGAAGGATATTTTTGGTTGAAGTCATAGGGGAAAAGCATAACAGAAAAGTTTAATAGAGTATGGTTTTCAAAAAAATCTGAAATGTTTTTAGCTGTCAAGTAAAATCATAAAATAAGTCTATCTAACAAAACATGATGCTCGTCATATTGGAAATATTCTATTTAGGAGTACTTAGCTTAATGTTTCGGAAGGGTGTTGATTTAGGACAATGTAAATCTTCATTTTTTCTTAATTTAGAAAGAAACACTAGGGTGATTTGAGTTTTTAGATAGGATAATGGAGCAGAGGCATTCAGAACATCAAATGCCTTTGTGGGTGAGAATGGCTTAGTAACATAGCCCGTATGCAGTATAAGCAGAATACGGGAAGTCATAGCAATGTACTATCCCGTATTACATAAACTTCATATGGCTACAAAAGTGTAAACTACTTTTTTATTAGGTGATGAAGGATACCGCAAAATTTACTCAAAAGAATAACTAAAGAAGTCCTTCCCACTTATTGCCGTATTAGGGAATAGGTCTATACTGGTTTCACCTATAGCGTAATTATTAGCTTCATAATAAAGATCCACTCTTCCTGGGTTACCTATCCATGTGCGTGGTAAATGCATCTCTGCATTATATAAACCCCAGGTTCGGGCTGTTTCTGCAACAAACTCCCATGACCAGTTTGTACCGTTACCTGTGTATTTCCATAGACGATACTCTTGTAGCATATATTCAACACCAATCGGCATGGTATCTCCGCCACCTGTGAAGCCTGTATTTCTATTGGTATCAGTATCTATATAAGTAATATGACCCCAACTCATTTGCAGTGGATTATGATATTCATAGGCAAGGTAAAGCGTATTATCATCATGTGCCATCCATGCTTGTTTCCAGTCAAGTGCCGTTGCAGTGGGCATGTCTTTTCCATCTGTACCAAAGGACTGCAATGCTTGCCACTCATCCAGATTGCCATCAAGAGAAGGAGCTTGGGTGACAGGGTTTGATATGGCTGGAGTCAAGTTGATTAGCAGTGTGTGTGTATTGCTATCTTCCAGATTATTAGTACTACTATCTTCTGCTGTTACTCGTACATAGTAGATTTTTTCTTCCAGACCCGTCAGGGTGAACTGATTCGCAACATTATTCGCAGGGTCGATATTCCATGCAGGGTTCTTTTTAAAGGCAACGTGTTTGTGAATAATCTGATCAGAAAAATCAGGTTGGGTTGCAATGGCGATATTGTATTTGACAGGCCATGACTGATCTTTGGCGCTATCCCATAATACAATAACTTCACCCGCAGCATTGCCTTTCTTTAGCTTTTGCACACCCACTCTAGGTGCTTTATTATCGTGAGCAAATCGTCCTGTATGCATCCATACGGGTGGAGCGGTGTCTTGCATTAAATTCTGGTCGTCTAATTTTTGTGCAAACTCAAGATCAACATTTTCAATATAGCCATTTAAGCTTAAATAACTGACCCAACCATTTTCTTTTACTACCTTGGTAAAAAGTTGATCATATAATGATGCAGGGCGATTCATTTTATAATCCATATGGGTAATGGTGAAACCATCGGGGCGGTTTGCTTCTGTCATTAGCTTAGGTGCTACATTTATATCATTATCATTAAAGAAAGGACTAACGCCTGTATGTGCGCCATTACTGTCCAGCATATAGCTTTCAAATAGCATTGCATTTATATAAGGACTGATACTGTAATCAACGGGTCTAATATCATAGGTCGTATTATGCAAGCCAGCTTGGTAATAGAAGCTACCACGGTTTGCTAATATGGTTTTATCAGGATAGCTATCACTAATGAATTTAATGGTTTGTTGCATGCCTTCTGCAACCCAAGGGTACCAACCTATTGCGGTATAAGGACCTGCGGTGTCAACGGTATCGAGGAAGAAGCCATCAAACCCAAAATTGGTAGTACGGTCAGTTAAATTATTAGCATCACGTTGTCCTGCTATTTGCTTTAAACCTGCAATATGGTTTCGTTGGGTAAATATTTGTGGATTTCCACCAATCCGCATTTCATTCAGTACCCAATTCCAGTCGCTATTTGGATTGATAAAATAGCCACCAAATGTACCATTGGTGTCGGCAACATTATCGTGGATATAATGTTTTAAATTATTATCATAAACAGAATCCACATAAAAAGATGCGACACCTTGATTTTGTTGCACTAGTTCTTGTGTGTTTTCATCTCTGTAGACGGGGCCTTTTCCTTGGCGCACAATAGGTAGCTCATCACTACTAGGAAGATCTTCTCCAACGCTGATATAACCTAGCACATAAGACACACCTGCATCTTGGAGTTCTTTTACAATAGCAGGTGTCATGCCTACTCTGTTTGGATGTAATACTACAACATCGAAATTTTTCATTCGATCAATAGTTTGTTGTGAATAGTCAACGCCATAATAGATTAGGTATTTGGAACTGGAATTAATTCCAGCCATTGGCCCACGAGCTTTTGGTGGAGGTGTTGTAATATTAAAGGCAGCAATTGTGCCTGATTCTGGATAAAAACTACTAAGTTGCCAACTTGAATTTCTGCTTATAAAGCCAACAAAAACATCGGGGGATAAATTATCGAGTAAGGACTTATCAATAGTGACAGAAAAGGAGGTTGCGGTCACACTATGGGGTAAATTAGAACTGACTGCACGCCAGTTCCAGCCTGCATTATTGGCAGTTGATTTATAAAGAGTGCCATTTTCAACAAGGTATTCAGCACCCAGTTTGTCCCATAAAAGCGTTGATTGTAATCCCACTGAAGTATCATTATCCGCATGGAGAAAAAACTGGAAATTTTGATCACCAGAAATATTATTTCCAGTATAGGTCAGGGTAATACTGCTCTCATTAGAGCTTAGTGTAATTCCTGAACCCGAACCACGCGATAATTTATATGCTTTACGCAACTGTTTATCAGCTAGTTTATGGGGTTGTTGCTGAGTTATTTGGCGGGGCTGTGGTGGTTGTTGTTTGTTTGTCGCTGCTGGAGTCTTATTTGGTTTTTCATCTGAGCTACCACTACCGCAGGCAGTTAGTAAAGAAAAGAAAATAGTGCTTGAAAGAAGTGGAATAAAATTATTTTTAATAGTCGTCATTGCTCATTCCTGTGCTGTGAAACTGTGTAAGGAAGCATGAAGATACTTTTTAGGGGACTTATTTGAGAGTAGTTTGTAGATAAAAGGAAGAAGAAAATAGATAAGGTCATACTTTAGTTATCTTGGCTCTGTTGATATTTGATGGTTATCTCCCCTTTTTCCTTTTTTTCTCTTCTCTTTGCGTTAAAAAATAAGAACATAGCCTTGCCATGCGCCTATTTTTTTCTTGGTAGAAATAAAAAAAACAGACGAAAAAAAGTAAAAATATAACCAAATATCAACAGAACCTATAGTTTTTCACATAAATAATTGCCCCCTTCGACTCCGCTCAGGGTACAGCTCCCTGAGCGGAGTCGAAGGGGGCGGAAATTTAATAAATGAATGTCTATAGGTCTTAATTACAACTAATATCCACAATCGTCTCGGCATGTTGAATATCATTATTAAAGTTGATATTGATTGCAGAGGAGCCAGTAGAGGTATAG
>DRMS01000006.1 GCA_011322515.1 Leucothrix mucor | reverse complement strand
ATACGTTGCTGTCTCATCGCTTCTAATTCTTGCACCCGCATTAGTGATAATTGCTTATTTTTACGCAAACCTCTTGCATTTAATTCAATATGCCCATGCTTAGCAGCCATAGGTGGAATTTTATCGGAATAAAATACATTTCCCTTATCATCAACCCAGCGGTATAGCCCTGCATGGACTGAGCAGGACAATAGCAGCATACTGATTATGGTAATGGGAAATTTTTTCATTATGAATCTAAACTATTTTTATTATAATAAGGAAACTGAGGTCATTTCAGCCTATCATAGTTTAATTTTTAACACGTTTTTTATCCGATAAAATGACATTTTGCGAGCACAGGCAATAAACACTATGAAACCCTATCAACAAGAATTTCTTAATTTTGCAATCGATAACAATGTATTACGCTTTGGTGAGGTTACTTTAAAATCAGGACGATTAAGCCCTTATTTTTTTAATTTTGGATTATTTCAAACAGGTTCTGCACTCGCACGTTTGGGTGATTACTATGCACAGGCAATTATAGAGTCTGGCATTAAATTTGATATGCTGTTTGGTCCTGCCTACAAGGGGATTCCACTGGTTTCCGTTATTGCTGCAACCTTATATGAAAAACACGGCATTGATTACGCTTATGCCTACAACCGCAAAGAGGTCAAGGATCATGGCGAAGGTGGTAATATAGTCGGCGCGCCATTAGAAGGTCGCGTATTAATTGTTGATGATGTGATTAGTGCAGGAACAGCCTGCCGTGAAGCAGCGCAGATAGTGGAAGCTAATGGTGCAACATTAGCAGGCATTGCTATTTCACTAGACCGCCAAGAAAAAGGACAAGGGGAGAGGTCTGCGGTACAGGAGGTTGAAGAAAGTTATGGTATTGAAGTCATTAATATTATTGGGCTAGAGGATGTAATTGAGCATATCAAAGCGAGTATTAATAATGATAAATTGATTGCACAAATTGATGCTTATCGTGAGCACTATGGGGTGGTTTAATTCTCATTCCTATGCCAAAACTTTAAATTATCCTCACGATATGATTTAAGCATTAGTGATTTATTATCAGCAGGAAATAACAATCTAATCTCACCTTTTTTCACATTATCAAAAATTGGAATTCCCCGTTGCTGATAGCGTTGCATTACTTTTTCCGCAGGGTGCTTAAATTTATTATGGTAACCTACAGAATTTAGCACCAGCTTAGGATCGACCGCATCAATAAAACGGTCAGTCGATGAAGTAGCACTTCCATGATGCGGTATGAGCAAAACCTCAGACTTCAATTTATCCCTCTGATTTTCAAGCAGGGATAACTCAACTTCTTTTTCAATATCCCCCGTCAGTAATAAACGATGGTATTGATTAGTAATACGCAGTACGCAGGAATGGTTGTTATCGGATAGCTCTCCCGTTAAAAGATCCTCTCTATTAGGATGTAAAAATTCAAACATCACCCCATCCCATTGCCACTGTAAACCAGCCTGACAGATTGTTATCGGATAATTTTTTAAAAACTGTTTATTACTGCTAATAATTTCATCTGCCTTTATTATTTTTAGCACCGATAATGTGCCACCTCGATGATCCATATCCTCATGCGATAACACCATTTTATCAAGATGATCAATGCCTCTGGACTGTAAAAAGGGCAATACTACCAACCTCCCTGTATCAAAATTTTCATTAGCTTTTGGTCCAGTGTCATAAACTAGCACATGGTGTTTTGTTTGTATGACCGATGCTAACCCCTGCCCTACATCTAGCATGGTATAGACAAATGCACCTTGCTGAACCGATTGAGGTTGATGGCTAAAAACAGGAATCAATAATAATACACCCAGCCATTTACCAGGAAATCCTCTAGGTAAAAATAGAAAGAATAAACTCAGCATCATCACTAAAATTAGTATCGTAGGGAGCGCTTGAAGATCCAACATTATAAAGGGGAAACTGTCCAGCCAGCCTAAAACACGCATTAAATAATCAATATTCAACGCGACAAATTGCAATAGAGTCTGGCTCAAAATAGGTGCTATTAATAAGCTAACCATTGCCAACAAGATCAACGGAACAATAATGACCGTTACCCACGGGATGGCGATTAGATTAGCAATCGGTGAGATAAGTGATGCGCTTCCAAAGAAGAAAATAGTGAGCGGAAACATGCCAAAGGAAAGCATGAATTGAAGTGATAAAAAAGAAAACGATGATTTTTTCCATCGCCGATGGCTATACAGTAAAATCAACAGTACCGCAGTAAATGATAGCCAAAAGCTGGCGCTCATGGTTGCAAAAGGATCAATCAGTAAAATAATAATAAGGGCGATAGCGATAATATTAAGCGTCATCACACGTTGGCGCTGTAACAATGCGATCACCACGCCCACCACCATCACTAGACTGCGTTGCGTAGGCAAGGTAAAGCCTGCCAAAAAAGCATAAATTGTGGCTAATGTGATTGCCAAAAAAGCACCTGCAATGCGTACAGGTATTTTTTGATAGAGCGCAGGAAAGAGCCACCAAAACGCAGCAATAAGCAAATAACCAAACCCTGCCACTATGCCAATATGCAAACCTGAAATAGCCATTAAATGACTCGTTCCTGTGTGGCGAAACAGCTCCCATTGCGACTCACTCATCTCATCACGACTCGCGACCGCCAGTGCGCTAATAATGGCATGCATATTATGAGATGAATCTTTAGCAAGCAACTGATTAATTTTATAAGCTATTTGTTGACGCTGATAATGAAGCGAATACCAAGGCGGTGATTTTAATACAATATTCTGCGCCGAATACCGCACATACCCCGTTGCTCTAATTCTGTTAGTAAACAGCCATTTTTCATAATCAAAACCGCCCTGATTCATAAAGCCACTGGGTTGTTTTAAGCGCACTCGGAAACGCCATTTCTGACCTGCTATTAATTTTTTTAGCTCTATTGTCTTACGATGATACAAACTGAGTTTAATTCGACCTTTTAAACTGACACTTTCCCCGACCTGATCTTTGCTTAGCGCTATCTTTGCCCCACTTACATCAAAATAAAATCGCCAGCGCTTGTGTTGTTGCTGGGGAATATTGGCTATCACCCCTTCAACCACTAAATCCTTACCAACCAGTTCACTGTGTAAACGGGTATCTATAATTGATTGAGCGGTTATTGATGCGTAAGTGAGGCTCAAAAGACCACTAAATAGAAAGACCAACAATGGCTTAATGATTGACTTAGAGGATGAGAAGAATGTTAAGCGACAGATAATAATAATTAGCAAAAACAGTGCAAACAAGAATGAAAACAACACAGCCTTATTGGGTAAGTAAGAAAAAAACTGCAATAGAAATGTGCCTAAGAAAAATCCGCTGGCTATTAATCGCATATAAAAACTCCCCTCTATGGATTAATTATTAATCATTGAATTTTTCTTAGTATATTAAAGAGTAAAATAAGCTTTTGCTTGATCCGAAAATAGTATACTTTCCCCTATAAAACATGGCTTAATAGAAGCAAGTTCGCTTCCAATAACAATCATCAGAATTAAATTGCTGACCAAATATTCCACATCACGCATGCCAAAAGAGTTTTTAAAAAAATATTCACCTGATCCAAAACAGCTCAAAAAAAATAAAGCACTCGGTATTTTGGGGGATCATCTATATCGCCCTAGCCTATGGCATCTTAACCGCCATTCTGTTGCCAAAGCATTTGCCATTGGGCTGTTTTGTACTTGGATTCCATTTCCATTTCAAACTGTATTCGCCGCCGTATTAGCTATTTATTTCTGCGCTCATATTCCACTATCAGTGGTTTTAGTCTTTGTCACTAATCCCATTACCATTCCGCCCATGTTTTATTTCGCTTATTGGCTAGGCAATAAACTACTACTGCGCGAAGTGGGGCATTTTAATTTTGAATTAAGCTGGGAATGGTTTACAACAGGGATGCTACAGGTTTGGCAACCGTTACTCTTTGGTAGCCTTATACTTGGTATTATTTCTTCGATTTTAGGTTATATCACCATCCATTTACTCTGGCGATACAATATCAAAAAACGCTGGCAAAAGAGAAAAGCACGTCGAAAACTGCGCAAGAAGAAAAAGTCAGAAAGCAAACTGGCACAACAACTACAAAAATGATAAACCGCTCTATAGATATTCAGATATTAAATTTGGCAGGAATCCAAACTTTAGCTTGTGCGAACGGTACAAAACAAGTTTTGAACTCCTTGGGCTACCAGTTTCAGGCGGAACAGTTCATGTTTCTGCTATTCACCTGCCCCCCTTCGACAAGCTCAAGAAGCGGTGTCCTGAGTCTACCGAAGGGCTAGTTCCCTGAGCTTGTCGAAGGGGGCGGGTTATTTGCCATGACGTTACTTGCCCCGCCTTAAGTTGGTAGCCCCTCTTGAGATGCTCCAATCAGGAACAAAAAATCAGCGCACTATAGGTAAATTCATTGCTTGGAACTTTCT
>DRMS01000005.1 GCA_011322515.1 Leucothrix mucor | reverse complement strand
CTCATATATTGCAACGTCCCTTGAGTAAACCCCATGCGGGTCATATCGCCTGAGCTACCTTTTAACTTAGCAATCCCAAAATCTGATAGAACAGCAACACCATTATCACGAAAAAGAATATTGCCAGGTTTAATATCTCGATGGATATAGCCTTTCTTATGCGCATAGGATAATCCACTTGCCAATTCTTCCAAGATAAAAACAATATGGGAATAGGATAGTTTTCCTTTAGTCAGTATTTCCCTGAGACTACCACCACTAAGATATTCCATTGCCATATAAAAAACAGAATCATCGGTAATACCAATATCATGTATGCTAACAATATTACTATGTTGCAAACTAGCAATAGTAGAACCCTCACTTAAAAAGCTTTTACGAAAACTCTCGTCTCGTATTAACTCAGGTAGCATTACTTTAAGTGCAACATAGCGGTGAAGCATATCCTGAACAGCAAGGTAAACGGTTGCCATACCTCCTCTACCCAGTTCACGTTCAATTGTATAATTAGGAATTTTTTTCATTAGCTTCACCATTAGTTTCTATTCTTGTCGCTTAAAACTCCAATCTATAACCTGCCTTAATTGCAGTATCCGACAAATCATCACTACCTTGCAAAGATTCAATCTGAACAAAGCCAGAATGCCCATTAGGGAATATGGCAGAAACACCCACCCCCAATGTGAGGTAATTACGGTCAAGTTGTGAGGTTTGTGTGTTTGGATTATCTGAACCCAGATTGCTAGCAACAGGTAGTGTTGCATTAATAAAACGGTCATCACTCTTAAACTGGTGATTTAATTCCAATGAAGCCTGTGGAATAAAAACGCCACCAGAAGAGCTGATAGGATAGCTAGTACGGATACCGAGAGTACTTATTAGGGACGTTGCACTCTGTTCTTTAATAGAAAGTATCATTCCCCGAGAGTCACGCCCAGTAGGATTATTATCCAATACGGTTTCAGTATAATCATTAATCTTTGTTTTCGTGTAATCCAGACGAGTATAAGGTGTTATATTCCATGCACTACGGTTGTACTCATAGCCTATT
This sequence comes from Leucothrix mucor, assembly GCA_011322515.1. Classification (GTDB taxonomy): domain Bacteria; phylum Pseudomonadota; class Gammaproteobacteria; order Thiotrichales; family Thiotrichaceae; genus JAGLBW01. Next base: position 8,720 of record DRMS01000005.1, on the reverse strand, counting down.
CCAATACTCATTGCTATTTGCTGGCTATCAGTATCTGCAAAAGCCCGTCCATCTGTAGCGAGTACAACTCCTGTTACATTATCAAAAACAGGAACTGGACGACTAGCATTGATAGCATTATTTCCCAAGCTGATAATGCCATCAATATACATATGTTCGGAGGGTAAATAGCTTGTATAAGCACTAATATGCTGTCCTTTTAACTTGGTTCTGCCAGCTTGTGTTGTAAACGTAGACTCAATCTTATTGTAGCCTAAAGCTGTACCTACGATAAATTTATCACCAGGAAAACGATAATCCAGACCTATTGATAGATCACTCCCATCATAATCAAATGCCCGTTCCCCCTGCACCATAGCTTGGCTTGCATCACCTAAAGCACCGACACCAGCAACGCCAACTGTTTTTATTCTATCTCCTTTATTGTGACCAATATTAGTAAAAAAACCCCATCGACTAGCCTCTAATAAGTCATTGTCATCACCAGAGCTTCCGCCTACTTTAGACTGTCGTAAAGTATTTATTCGTTGTGAAATACTAGCGGTATGTTTTCTTGAAGACTCGATTGAAGCATTTCCTTGTGTTGCAATCTCTTCGTGCCTCAGCGCTGCAACAGCATCATTATCGGCCTTATCATCAAGTCCTACTATCTTGTTGCAAATATTTTTAAAATTTTGCTGCTCAGGCGTTAAGCTATTCTTGCTACCAAGACTAATACATACTTGTTTATAAGGGGCTGGCAAGTCTGCATAAACAGACTCAGTTGTCATAATAGCTGTAAAAAAACAGCTAATGGAAGTCATTATAATTTTTTGCTTTTTAGTTGAGTGCATTTGATATTTCTCTTATAGGGGTAATTGTAATTATCCAGATATTTATAAGCAGATGTAGGCTATTTGTCATAAAATCGAACTTAAGGAAGTTCCAAGCAATCATTTTATCCATCTTACTTGCCCTTTTGTTTCTGCTTGAATCCTCTCAATCGTTGCGTAGAGTAACTATGCGCCTCTTGAGATGCTCCACTCAGGAATTGTTATGCCCCTTGGGTACAAAAAATCAGCGCAATAGAGGTAAAATCATTGCTTGGAACTTCCTTAACTCACAATTGAGGATAAACTTATAATAATAGTTACAAAAAATATTTCCTGATTGTTAGTGGAAAATTCCAGATTAAATTTCCCTATTGCTTATGAGTACGATTCAAAGTGCGATGATTTATAAAAATGCTATTTTTTTGATAGGTGCAATCAATGTGTTATCAGGCAAAATTTGGCATCCTTCGTCAAAAAGAAAAGTTGTTTACATTTTTATCCGTCATCGCCGAGGTGTTTTTACTGGAGATTGGAGGATTTTGTTAGTAGCCTAATAATTTGAGTTTTATATTTGCAAGCACTTTCAGGAATTAGATTCATAAGATTATGACTATTAAGGGATAGAAAGTGCTAATCAACTTTGTTTATTATTTTAGTGCGGTACTATGCTGAGCATCGTTTAAAGTCACCACAGTTATAGGTAATCACTCAATGTTTAATTTTTCAGCTGATAAACTACCTGTCAGTATTATCCTCAGTTTATCCCTTCTTGATTTTATTATTTTCTGTAGCGTAAACAGCATTTTATTCTTATTTGCTTATTTTCTTTTGATGATCGTGCCACGGGCCTGTATATCGGCTTGGAATCATCATCATCAGCATCGTCATGTTTTTAAACATAATATCCTTAATCGAATCCTTGAGTTTTTCTATGCGCTACATACTGGTGTAACTACTAATCTTTGGGTGCTACACCACAATTATGGGCATCACCGTAATTTTCTAGACCAGAGCAAGGATGAAAGTCGTTGGAAAAGGGATGATGGTTCAATAATGGGAGTGATTGAATATACGCTAACTGTAGCGCTGACAGCCTACCCCAGAGGTTTTCAGGTCGGTAAAAACTATCCAAAACAACAAAAACAATTCGTCCTTTTCAGTACGATTACTTTAATTCTCTTGTTTATTATCACACTCTATAATCCACTCAATGCACTATTCGTCTTTATCTTACCAATGATAGGCAGTCTGATTTATACTTCATTTGCTACCTATGATCACCATTCCAGTTTAGATACACAAGATCAGTTTGCTGCATCACGTAATAATATCAATTCTTGGTATAATTTATTCACGGGAAATCTTGGTTATCATACGGCGCATCATTATAAACAAGGCGTACATTGGTCAAAGGTGCCAGCACTACATGAACAAATTAAGCATAAAATTCCAGCAAGCTGTTATCGTTGATTTCATGAACCTCAGGTGTCGTTTGAATAAAAAAATTATACTAGTTTTTATTACTCTTTATTTGTTGATTGGTATGAATGCGTTGTCAGCATCACCATTAGATGATGATGAAGAGGTGATTATTTTTCCTGTTTCAGCCTCTGTAACGCCTAATGGTGGGTGGAGAATTCCTCTGCATCACTGGGTCTATGAGCTGGAGGAAGATTCACTTCTTAGCAAACTAAGTCGAAAGGTGATTACAGAAAGCTTGGAGCTTGCAGGATTAAGTGATGATGATACTCATTCTACTGTTTTTAAACAGCGCATAAAATGGTTTTTAACCGATAATAAAGGTTGGAAAAAGCTATCAATCAGTCTTAGTAAAATCAATCCTAATGATCATATTGCCTTAAATAAAACCACTTTTAATGGTCATGCTTATACGGATATTTATCTCGCTGTTAAAAAAGAATTACGCGCCAGAAGTTGGATCGAGATAAATATTGATAGCAAATCGAAGCATAAGCGTCAATTTAAAGGTGAGGTACAATTAATCCCCGCTAATGGTTTAAGCGTCATTTCTGATATTGATGATACAATTAAAGTATCAGAGGTGCTGGATAAGAAAAAATTATTAAAAAATACATTTATAGCGCCTTATCAAGTAGTTAAGGGGATGCCAGAGCTTTATCAGCGCTTAAAAAAGCATGGTGCGTATTTTCACTATGTTTCCGCATCACCTTGGCAGTTATATCCCAGCCTACAACCTTTTATGCAGTCGCATTATCCCAAGGGCACTTTAATGTTTCGTCACTTTCGCCTTAAAGATAGTAGCTTTATAAAGTTCTTAGGTTCTTCTAAAAATTATAAAATTGAAAAAATCAGCGCTATTATCAAGCGTTACCCAAAACATCAGTTTATCTTAATTGGCGATAGTGGTGAACATGATGCTGAAATTTACGCTACTATTTATCAGCAGTTTTCTAAAAATATACAGGCAATTTGGATTCGTAATGTAGATGGCTCAAATGCTACGCAGAAGAGCTTAAAGGTAGTTTTTAAGGATATACCTGAAGAAAAATGGAACATCTTCCTTTTGCCAAAAACGTTAAGCTTTGCATATTAGACACTTAGACTGATTTACCATATCGATATTTTTTGAAGCCTTTTCTGACAAGGTTTACATATTTTTAAGAGGCATGTAAGTCATTGTAAATACATCTGTTTTAAAATCGGTATAATATCTATTGAGTCTTGTAACCTTGCTCCCGCATAATTTCCACAATCCTATCATCTGTACAAGAACGCATAAAAGTGCGGAATGTAGGGTGCAAGGCCAAATAGGGGAATATACATGCAACTATACGAGTATGATTAACCTATATATTTATTAACTTAGATTGATATGACAGTATATATTCATCAATATATTTTATAGCGGCATGGTGATAATTTTCACACCAATTAAGATCGTTAATTAATTATAAATTCTAGCTTGCAGAATATTTTAAACATGGTAATATTAGAATATGCTTAATTACTACTTAGAAAGGTTTGACGCACCAAGCTGTTTATTTTAAGAATGGCATTGAACTAATCTGCAAGCATGAGCAATAGCTAGGTCATGCATCAGGTAATTACTCTTTTTTTACTAACTTAAATCAGAATATAACTATATTCTGATTGTTTAATATTTAGCTAGGTGACAATCATGAAATTACAAACAATTACATTCGCAGCTATAATCGCACTTTCTGGAACAGCTTCTGCTGATTGGTTTGACGGATTCAATAACGGAAATGGTTCTGGCAATGGGGCTGGAAACGGCGCAGGCAATGCACAAGGTAGTGTTGCATCTAAAAGTAATGCTACTGGCAAAGGTAATGGATGGGGAACAGGTAAAGGTGATGCTGGTGGCGAAGTTGACTTCTCAATAAAGCTCAAAGGTAAAGGTCGCACTAACGTGGATTCCAAAGGTCAAATGTCAGGTGATACGAATGTAGCTGGTGAAGGTCAAGGTAGCGGTGCTGGTAACGGGAATGCGGCTGGTAACGGCTCAGGTAATGCAGTTGGTTCTAATTCTACCAATGGCAATGGTGGTTTTAATAATAACAGTTATGGTTCAGCACCAAGTGGGGTAGCGTCACTTTCTCAAATGAAGGCCGCTTTACAAATGCAGATTCAGCAAGCGATGATGATGCTTAAGCGTATTGAAGCTCAAGAGGCAGCACAGGCAGGTCAAGTAGCAGCTCCTGCTGTACAAGCTCCAGTAGTAGCTCCTGCTCCTAAGTAATCAGTTTTTCCGTTTTGGAAGTTTCAAGTTTGGAACTTCCTTACATTAAAAGAAGATAAAGTACTATTTAAAAGCTCACCTTATGGTGGGCTTTTTTTGTTTGTACAAAATATATCCCCCCCCCCATTATTCAAACCCAGCCGCTTCAGTTGCTTGTTGAGTCCCTATATTTAATATTGATATAAGGGACTAAGCAGAGTTTCTGTTATGGTAGCATTTTTTAGTCACTGCTATCTAAACATTAACATGAACCCTAGCTCCACAGAACTCACAGTTTCAGATTTACTCAAGCTACGCAATAGTCATCAAGACTATCTGCTGTTGGATATACGCGAAACAGAAGAGACAATGATTTGTACTTTTCCTGACACAGTACATATTCGCATGCATCAAATTCCATCGAGCTGGGCAACCCTACCACAAGATAAACAGATTATTGTTTTTTGCCATTATGGAACGCGTAGCCGTATGGTGGTCGAGTTTTTACAGCAGCAAGGGTTGATGAATACCATTAATCTAGCAGGAGGTATTGATGCGTGGGCCATAGAAATTGAACCGACAATGGAGCGCTATTAAAACAATGTTTGCCAAATCAAATAGTTTACCCAGTAAGGAACAAGCATTATCAGGTCGAGAGTCTGCAATGCCTGTCACTAATCAGCATTTTATTAACCAGCATCCTATCCAAGCACCTTTTCCTAAGGGAATTGAGGTGTTGATCGTAGGCATGGGCTGCTTTTGGGGTGCAGAAAAAAGTTATTGGCAACTTGATGGGGTATACTCAACGGCGGTTGGCTATAGTGCAGGGCATACACCGAATCCTACTTATCAAGAAGTTTGTTCAGGGCAAACCGCGCATAATGAGGTAGTGCTGATTGCCTATGATGCACAGAAAATTAGTCTTGAATTATTATTAAAAAATTTCTGGGAAGGGCATAATCCCACCCAAGGAATGCGGCAGGGTAATGATAAAGGTACACAATATCGCTCAGGCATTTATTGCACCGCTAAAGCGCAATACCAACAGGCGCAGGCATCAAAAATAGTGTATCAAAAAATCTTAACCGAAAAGGGGTATGGTGCAATCACCACTGAAATTTTAATGGCACAACCGTTTTATTATGCCGAAGACTTTCATCAACAATATCTAGCAAAAAATCCCGCAGGCTATTGTGGTTTAGGTGGAATTACAGGGGCAGAGTACACAAATAATGACTAACTCCGTTTTTGATAATAGCTATGCCAGATTGCCAAAAGTATTCTATCGTGAATGCAATCCCATCCCCGTTACTAGTCCGACTTTAATTAAATTTAATCAGTCGCTTGCAAATTATTTAGGGATGGATGATTTAGGATTAGATAAGCAACCTAATGTCTTAGCAGGTAATACTATATTGCAAGGCTCTCAGCCGATAGCGATGGCTTACGCAGGGCATCAATTTGGTTATTTATCACACCAGCTAGGTGATGGTCGCGCCCTTCTTTTGGGTGAAGTAATAGCTACCGATAAAACACGTTATTTTATTCAATTAAAAGGCTCAGGTCGGACACCTTTTTCTCGTGGGGGTGATGGTCGCTCTGCATTAGGCCCTGTTTTGCGCGAATATTTGTTGAGCGAAGCAATGCACCAACTTGGCATTGCAACCACGCGTGCATTAGCAATAGTCACCACAGGTGAAGAGGTTGCACGTGATCAACTAGTGGCAGGTGGTATCTTAACGCGGGTAGCGAAGGGCTTTGTGAGGGTTGGGACGTTTGAATATTTTTCAGCCCGTAATGACTTAGCGAGCATTAAACAATTAGCCGACTATGAAATCGAATATCATTACCCCAGTGCGAAGCAGGAAGCGAATCCTTATATCGCCTTATTTTGTGCTATTGTTGATCGCCAAGCACAATTAATTGCTAGTTGGATGAATATTGGCTTTATTCACGGCGTAATGAATACCGACAATATGTCAATAGTGGGTGAAACCATTGATTATGGTCCTTGTGCCTTTATGGATAGCTTTCATTATCAGCAAGTCTTTAGCTCAATTGATCGACAGGCACGCTATGCTTACCATAATCAGCCGCAAATAGGACAGTGGAATTTAACCCGCCTTGCAGAAGCGTTATTGCCATTATTCAGTGATGATGCCGATAACGATACAAAAGCTACGGTTAAAATTGCAGAAAAAATCTTAAATGACTATGCAGATTTGTACAAAAAATATTGGTTAGCAGGAATGCGCCGTAAATTAGGGCTATTAGAATCCCATCCACAAGACACAGAACTAGCACAAGAGTTGCTTGATTTAATGGATGAAGATCAAGCTGATTTCACCTTGGTATTTTTTACTCTATCCCAGCACGACAAGCAAACAGAGCTAAAAGCACTTTTTACGCAAACAGAAAAGCTAATAGATTGGCTAGAAAAATGGCAACAACGATGCGCGTTAGAAAAGTGTACTGAGAATAAAAGAAAAGCGATCATGCGTAGCGTAAACCCCGTTTATATTCCACGTAATCATCAAGTAGAAGCCGCCATACGCGCTGCCGAAGATCATCACGATTTTAGTGTTTTTGATGCATTGCACCAAGTATTACAAACACCCTATAGTCTACAAGCAGATAAAGAACAGTATCAATTACCACCCAAACCTGAAGAAGTTGTACAGCAAACATTTTGCGGAACATAAGGATCAAACACTCAATGAAAATAGCCATTATTAGCGGCAGCCCTCGTCATCATTCACAAAGTTTCAAAGTAGCAAAGCATATAGAAAAAAGACTGTTAAGCAATCAACAGGCAAGCGAAACCTATCTGTATAATTTAGCAGGTAATCCGCTACCACTCTGGGATGAAAGTATTTGGCAAGGTGATCAAGAATGGAAGGATCGCCTAGAGCCAATCTCCAAAGAGATAAGCTCAAGTGATGCCTTTGTTATTATTGCCCCTGAATACCACGGGCAAGTTCCCGCAGGATTAAAAAACTTCTTCTTAATGTGGAAGCAGGAGTTTTCACACAAACCCGCTTTAATCGTTAGCGTATCATCTGTCGATGGAGGCTCTTATCTGATTGCAGAACTGCGTATGAGTAGCTATAAAAATAATCGTATTTGCTATATTCCAGAGCATTTAATTATTCGCAATGTTGAATCGGTATTAAATGAAAAGGCAGAAGACAACGATCAATCCGCAGATCGTTATTTTCGTGAACGTATCGACTGGACACTGGGGATACTGCATCAATACGCCCTCGCGCTAAAGCAAGTGCGTGAAAGCGGCGTGGCTGAGACTGATCGTTTTAGTAGTGGGATGTAACTGCATAACATCGGTTATGAAGAATGCCAAAAATAATCCATCTAGGAGTCTAGCTTAGAAATACTTCTAGAATATAGCTCAATATCAGGCAAATTTTCAGCCACTTGCCGATAAGTATTAAATGATTCCAGTACTTCAATAACCATCGGCAAAGGCTCTGCCCATACTTCGGGCAAGTCAGCCTCACCTTTAGTCATGATCGGATATGCTAATTGCTCCTGTGGTGGGGTAAATTGGGCGCTAATACCTGCTTTATTTCCCCTAGCATCAATGCGATACCAGCCAAAATCTTCTAAATAAACGGCATTAAGCCCGTGTAAACAGAAAGGAGGTTTATCAGTAACCGTCAGGCGCTGATAACATAAACCAGCAGGGATATTATTAGCACGCAATAAGGCCGCTAATAAGTGACTTTTAGCGTAGCAGTAGCCTGTTTTGTATTCTAATACATCCGAAGCCTTGCAAGTTATGGGGTTTAGCTGATAGTCATTACTATGTTTAATTTCATCGCGTACATAAATGAAACAGGCTTTGGCTATCTCTAGCGGTGAATTTAAGCCTTTTGTTAATTGCTGTGCTTTTATATTGATATTGGGTGTTTTCCAGTCAATAAGTTGAGTGGATTGTAGGTATTTATTCATAAATTCGTTTTTATTTGTGTTTTATTAAGCTATTCATTTAACTATCTGTTAATGTATTTTTCTAAAGGAATTAAATACGATTAGTTTAGATAAATATGGGCATGAATGATGGTAAAAGTAGAAATACATAGTATCCGTTCATTATTAAAAATCTAGTGATACCTCTGTACGGGCTTATAACGATCGTAATTACAAATTACTATACTCATTGAAAAATT
>DRMS01000004.1 GCA_011322515.1 Leucothrix mucor | reverse complement strand
GTAACTTCTCATAATCCACAGGCACGTTTAAAATCAATAACTTGTAGCGACCAAAAAATAGACATCTTGGTTTTTAGCATAGCTAAACCATTGATTTTTTCTTTTTAGAAAGTGAAAAAATGAAATTTAGCTATAAAAATAATCATTTCTGATTTTATAAAACACTATAAGCTATTGTTTTATAAGGCTACCTGCAAGTTATGAGAAGTTACATAAAAGGAAGATAAGACAATGAATTTCTGTGGTATTGATGTCAGTAAAGACACATTAGAAGTTGTTGTACGTAAAAATAATCATTCTTCATATATACCTAAAAAGTAGTTTATATTTTACCTGAATAGCAATAAATCCAGACAATAGAAAACCATCGCCATTCTGAGATGGTTTTTAAAGTACGTTATTTTTATTCTATCTTAAGCGTTAAGAAGCGTCTTTTTTACTTCTTTTTGTAGCAAAACAAACAAAGGCACGGCATAACAAAGCGAAAGGGTGTGAATGGCAAGGGGGTGCAGTGAGGCAATGCGAGAGGATGGCATAGCGCACATGACAAGGCATAGCCACGGTATAACTATAACCTAGACGCGACAAACTGGGGAGTGGCAAGGTTTATGCTTTTATTCGTCGGATTCATCAACGAAGTAAATCAGATGCGGCGTCACTACCAGAGCAAGCAAATAATAAAAAGTGACTGCGCACATCCAACACCTTGCGGAGCATTCCCATTTGGCGAAAAAATCTACAGTGAAAAAATAATCCGCTAGACTCAATCAAAGGCTAATCCACTCGTTTTCCTATTCAACTTCTTTTTTATGACGCTTAGGCGGTTTGCCAAAAAAATCACCTAGCGGCGACTCTATGATTTTTAGGTTTCAGAAAAGCTGAATAGTGGGAAAATAAGGGTGAAATCAATCCTAAGGTAGCAAATAGGTAGCAAAATAAAACGGGTATAAAAAAAGCCTACATCACAATAATGTAAGCTTTTAATATTTATAATAAATATGGTGGGCCTGGAAGGACTCGAACCTTCGACCAATAGATTATGAGTCTACTGCTCTAACCAACTGAGCTACAGGCCCTGTTTTTTTTGCTGGCTCAGTTTACAACAAAACCATTAAAATATCAGTAAAAATTTACCTAGAAGCGGTTGGTTCATTACTTGCTTCTAGGAAGCTACGTAGCATATCCGACCTACTTGGATGACGCAACTTTCTTATTGCTTTTGCTTCAATTTGCCTGATACGTTCTCGTGTCACATCAAATTGTTTACCTACTTCTTCTAAGGTATGGTCTGTATTCATATCAATACCAAAACGCATGCGTAATACTTTTGCTTCTCTTGGTGTTAAGCTACTCAGTACGTCTCGTGTTTTACCGCCTAGGCTGGATGAGGTTGCAGAGTCCATTGGCGACTGTACATTGTCGTCCTGAATGAAATCACCTAAGCTAGAATCTTCATCATCACCAATCGGTGTTGCCATTGAGATTGGCTCTTTGGCAATTTTCATTACTTTACGCACTTTATCTTCTGGCATTTCCATTTCTATTGCTAGCTCTTCAGGTGTTCCTTCTCTACCCTTCTCTTGTAGTAATTTGCGTGAGACACGATTAAGTTTATTGATGGTTTCAATCATGTGAACAGGGATTCTAATAGTGCGCGCTTGGTCAGCAATTGAGCGAGTAATTGCCTGACGTATCCACCATGTTGCATAAGTTGAGAATTTGTAGCCACGACGATATTCAAACTTATCGACCGCTTTCATTAAGCCAATATTGCCTTCCTGAATTAAATCAAGGAACTGTAATCCACGATTGGTGTATTTCTTTGCAATTGATATAACGAGGCGTAGATTGGCTTCTACCATTTCCTTCTTGGCACGACGCGCTTGTGCTTCGCCGACAGAAACAGCACGGTTTATATTCTTAATTTGTGTAATAGATAGATTAGTTTCGATTTCAATTTTAATTAATTGACCTTGTAGGAAAATAATATCATCCCTAAATAATTCTAACTTATCTTTATATTGCGGCAAATTAGCAATAGTATTATCTAGCCAATCAAGATTAGTTTCATTCTGAGGAAAGCTTTTGATGAAATCGATACGCTTCATTTCCGCTTTATCAATACACATACGCATAATTTGACGCTCTAAACCACGAATTCGCGTAATAATGTCTTTAAGCTGACGCCCAAGATGGTCGATAACAGGTTGCGTATATTTAAACTCCATGAGTTTTTTTGCTTGTGCAATACGTGCTGCTTTATAAGCATCCCTATTTTTGTCTTCGCAGGCTTTACAAGCCGCTTGATAAAGACTCTTTAACTCATAAAATTTCTCTTTGGCAATTTCTGGATCAGGCCCTAGTTCTTGTGGCTCTTCTTCTTCCTCTTCTTCTATCTCCCCACCATTTTTCTTAGCTTCTTCTTTTCTTTTCTTTTCTTCCTCTTCTTTCTTTTTATCCTCTGCTTTTATGGGTTTTGCAGGCTCAGGGATAATATGACGTTCGGCATCTGGGTCAATAAAATCACTAATAATATCCGTTAAGCGTCCTTCCTCTTCTTCAACTACTTTGTATCTTTCAAGTAAATACTCGGTTGATGCAGGGAAGTTTGACAATGATGTTAGTACTTCAAACAGACCTTCTTCAATACGGATGGCTATTTCAATTTCGCCCTCACGTGTCAATAGCTCGACTGTACCCATCTCACGCATATACATACGGACAGGGTCGGTTGTCCGACCAAATTCTGTTTCAAGCTTGGTTAATGCGGCAGCTGCTTCTTCTGCTGCATCATCATCGGTATCACCTACTGTATCATCAGACAATATTAAGCTGTCTTCCTCAGGTGCTTTTTCAAAGACTTTGATACCCATATCATTGATCATGGTAACAATTTCTTCAATTTGCTCAGGATCAACAATGGTGTCTGGCAGGTGGTCATTCACTTCCGCATAGGTAAGAAAACCTTGTTCCTTACCTTTTGCGATGAGTGTTTTTAAGTTGGATTGTTGTTTTTGCTCGCTCATACTAACTGAGTTTCCGAAAAAAAAGGTTAATCGACTATTATAACATAATTTTATCTATCGAATGTAAATTACTAGCTAGAATCTTGAGGAAATTCTTAATATTAAGGGCTTTTTCATTTCATCGTGGTGGAATGAAATGAGTATAAATAAAACATCGTAAATTTTAGACTCAAAGAAACCTTTTACATAGATAATAAATAGATACAATAGTTCATAAGTATTTTTTATAGAGAAGCGTTTTTAATGAACCGTAACTTAGTACACCGTCTACATTATATTGGCAAATAAAGTTGGTCTGTAAGCATTCATGAGTGATTACACTTTGCAGGGAATGCTGTCGACGGCCTTCAAAAAAAGTGTAATAACGCCATAAATGCTTACAAATCAACCCTTCGGGTACTTCTGTGATACTTCACCTCTGCGTTGTAGTGCTGGGCTAGGATATTGCTATTACCTTTACACTATGCCTTGATGTAGAGCAGCACAGAAACACTGAATCCGTCAATATAATGTAGATGGTGTACTAATCTTCCACTAAACCTTGGAGATAGGGGTTCATACAAACTTCTTTAGAGTCACCACTTGAAAATATTAAGATATAAAGACAGTGCTTATAATAGCTAGGAGTCACGCGTTAAAATTAGCAGTTCTTGCTTTTCTCGCGTTGTAAGCTCCCCGATCTGTGCTTTGTGTATCAGTATTTCAAGTTTTTTCTCATTGGCCTTTTTGCGAATTTGTCGCAGACAGTCCTGAAATTCTCGCACCAGCACCTCTTTATCATTGGTATCTGGTTGCCATTTCATCAGGCGGATTAGTGAGGCTTCTAAGTCGGTGTTACGCCATCGCTCTAAGAGTGACGCTCCATTACTATTGGGACGTTCTTCTATAGTTTCAACAAGTGTAGTCAATAAATCGGTACCGCGCAGATTTGAAAGTGCTATTTGTTCAGGATTTTCTACAAATTGTACTAGAGAAGTGTCATACAATAATAGGGTAATGGCGTAACGAACGGGAGTGTGTCGCACTTCACGGTCTCTTTTACGATTATAAGCAGGTGTTATTTTTGGGTTATTTTTTAGCACTCTTTTTTTTATATGCTGAATAGAAACACTGGTTAATCTAGCCACTTCTACTAATAATTGATCTCTTATTAAAGAATCAGGCATAGTTTTTACTAAATCGCCCAATGTATTTAAAAAACGTGCTTTGCCTTCTCTACTACTAATATTAAATTCTTGCTGCAAATGTTGTAGTAAATAATCGGTTAAAGCTAGAGCATCTGCGATATAGGAAACTTCAAATTCTTCTTTGCCTATTTTTCGTACCAGTGAGTCAGGGTCTTCTTCGTCAGGCAAGAATAGAAAACGAATTTCTTTACCATCAACAACTAAACTTAGTGCGTTATTTAAAGCCCGCCAAGCTGCTTCTTTTCCTGCCCTATCGCCGTCAAAGCAAAAAATTATTTCAGGCACGCTACGAAATAATAATTGAATATGTTCTGCTGTGGTTGCCGTACCCAACGTTGCTACCGCATAGCTAATGCCATATTGCGCTAAAGCAATCACATCCATATAGCCTTCAACCACAATAATTTGCTCTAGTTTTCGTGTTGCATCGCGTGCTTCATAAAAACCGTAAAGCTCTGATCCTTTATGGAATAATTCTGTTTCAGGGGAGTTTATATATTTGGGTTTTTCATCCCCCATTACTCGACCACCAAAGCCAATGACTTGCCCTTTACGATTGCGAATGGGGAACATAATACGGTCACGATAGCGGTCATAAGCACCACCATTGTCTTTTTTGATAACTAGACCCGTATCAATTATTTGCTTTTGAGAATAGGAGGGTGATAAATGCTTAAGGGTATTATCCCAACCAGCTAACGCATAGCCAAGCTTAAAACGCGACCTTATTTCATCACTCAAGCCGCGATTTTGCAGATAGTCTTTTGCGATTTTTGAAGTAGTGAGTTGGCGTTGATAATACTCGCTAGCATCCTGCATTAGCTCATAAAGATCTTTATTAATCCGTTTTTTTGGTGCTTGATGATTTCCTTCTCTGGGTACATCCAAACCAAGCTGAGATGCCAGTGTTTCGATAGACTCAACAAAATCCATATGGTCATATTCCATTAGGAATGTAATTGCACTGCCTCCTACTCCGCAACCAAAGCAGTGATAAAATTGCTGAGGTTGATTGACACTAAAAGAGGGGGTTTTTTCATTATGGAAAGGGCAACAGGCAACGTAGTTACGCCCTTTTTTCTTTAGCGGAACACGAGAGTTTATAATATCGACAATATCGATTCTTGTGAGAAGCCCATCGATAAAGTCTTGTGGAATGCGTCCTGCCATAGATAACGCTACTTTGAAATTACGAAAAGAATTAAATCACGGAATACACTGACGACACGGAAGAAAGGCTGTATCGTTTTTATTTCCGTGTTGTCAGTGTACTCCGTGGTTTTAGTTTTAGAAAATTGTGCTAAATTATTATCGTGGCAAATCCGTACTACCCATTAAATAAGTATCAACTGAATGCGCGCATTGACGACCTTCGCGTATTGCCCATACTACTAATGATTGTCCACGACGCATATCGCCTGCGGCAAAGACTTTATCAACGGAGGTATAATAGGCTTTATCACCTTCGGTATTACCTTCCACATTACCACGAGGATCAAAGTCTACGGCTAATTCTTTTAACATGCCTTCTTGCACAGGATGCACAAAACCCATTGCTAATGTTGCAATATCAGCAGGCAATTCAAATTCAGAGCCTGCAACTTCATCCATCTGCCAATTATTATCTGCATCTTTAGTCCATTCTACTTTGGCGCATTTAATTGCACTTAATTTGCCGTTTTTCCCTATAAATTCTTTGCTGACAACAGAGAACATGCGCTCACAACCTTCTTCTTGCGAGGTTGAAGTGCGCATTTTATTTGCCCAATCAGGCCATGTTAGGTCTTTATTTTCTTTTTCTGGCGGAGCTGGCATGATTTCTAATTGTGTGATTGATTTTGCGCCATGACGAACTGCGGTGCCAATACAGTCTGAGCCTGTATCACCGCCACCAATCACCACAACATGCTTGTCTTTAGCAGAGATAATATTTTCATCACCATGTACACCCTGTACAGCTTTAGTATTTGCTTTTAGGAAGTCCATCGCAAAATACACGCCATCCAGATCACGTCCTGTAATTGGCAAGTCGCGCGGATGCTCTGAACCGCCAGTTAAAATAACGGCATCATAATCATTAACTAATTGCCTAGCAGGAATATCAACACCAATATGGGTATTTGTTTTAAACTCCACACCCTCTGCCGCCATTTGTTCCATACGACGGTCAATGAGTTTTTTATCCAATTTAAAATCAGGAATACCAAAGCGGGTTAGGCCACCGATGCGTTCTTCTTTTTCAAATAAAACAACCTCATGCCCTGCCCGTGCCAGTTGTTGCGATGCCGCCATTCCAGCAGGTCCTGAGCCGACAATCGCAATACGTTTACCTGTTTTTTCTGTTGCTATTTGTGGCTTAATCCAGCCTTCTGCAAAACCTTTGTCAACAATAGCGCATTCAATGGTTTTTATGGTGACGGGCTCATCATCAATATTGAGCGTACAGGACTCCTGACAGGGTGCAGGACAAATTTTACCTGTGATTTCTGGGAAGTTATTGGTTGAATGCAATACATCAAGCGCACCTTGCCAATCATCTTGATACACCAAATCATTCCAATCAGGAATTAAATTATTAACAGGGCAACCTTGATGACAAAATGGAATACCACAATCCATGCAACGTGCTGATTGCTGATGCATTTCTTTATCCGTTAATGGAATGACAAATTCATGAAAATGCACAATGCGCTCTTCGATATTTCCATAAGAACGATCTTTACGTGCGTATTCTTTAAATCCTGTTGGCTTACCCATAATTTTCTTATCCTAGTTACGAGGCTCCTCGCCTTGTAATTTTCATTGACAGTTCTAGCTATCTTAAATATTTATCATTTATCGACGGCTGAAGCCGTCAATACTAGCTACGAGGCTGGAGCCTCGTAGCTAGTAGAATGAGACTAATGCCTTTATGCTTTTTTCATCTTTTGCAAAGCACGCTTATAATCCACTGGCATTACTTTAATAAACTGAGGTAAATACTCATCCCAATGATCAAGAATCTCTTTCGCGCGTTCTGAATGAGTATAGCGTTG
>DRMS01000003.1 GCA_011322515.1 Leucothrix mucor | reverse complement strand
GTTATCGAACGTTAATTAAAAACTAACGCAATAGTGAATAGAACTTGTGAGATCTCACAACGTAGTAAAAATGGTTCGCGCATCAAAAAAAGCAGTAATATTTCTGAAAGTTGATTCACGCTTAAACCAATTCCACGCTATCAAATAAATCTACAATCTCAAATGATCCAATGAAAATCAAAAAAGCCTGAATACGCCATTCCTTAACCAACCATCGCAGATGTTAAGGCGGTAGCACAATGACAGGGCGCGAATAGCGATGCCTTACTAAACCCCTCAAAACTAAAAATCGTGGCGCTATCGCTAGGTTACGCCCATTGCAACGCCTAAGCATTGCTAAAAGAGGTCGAATAAGGAAATGAGTGGATTAGTTTTTAATTAATTGCGCGGGTTATTTGGCATCTGGGGTATTTTAACTATTTGGGAATGCTCCGCAGGTGTTTAAGCGTGTAACAGCCTCAGAGGTACTATTGATTTATGAGTCCCGCGAATCATTGCGCTTTGTTGAGATATTTCACAAGGTAATAGCTGATAGCCGCTAATCATAAAGAGTTAACATCACTAAAATTCGCGCAAATCATTGTTTTAATAGAACTTGTTCATAAATTTATATAATGAAGCCCCTGTAATTTCAGGCTCACCCATAGGAGGGGTATGCGTTAATTGCTCGATTACAGGTTGCTAGTAAATAGCTAATTTAGAAGGGAGCAGTTTTGTTCCCGTAGCTATTTGTTAATAATATTTATACCATCCAAAGATATTTAACAAACTGGATTTTCTAATGAGATGTTTAATATACTTATTAATCGTACTTTCCTCATCCTTGCAGGCGGCAAGCCCGAACTGCAAGCTTTCAGGTAAGACGATTAAAATTATTGATGGTGACACTATTTATATTCTGGATAAAGCCAAAACCACACATAAAATTAGACTTGCAGGAATTGACACACCTGAACGCGGACAACCTTTTGGGAAAAAAGCAAAAGTTTACCTTTCCCATATGGTCGGTGCAAAATGGGTTTGTGTTGATTGGCGCAAACAGGATAGATACAAGCGAAAAGTTGGAAAAGTTATTATTAACAATACTGATATTAATCTTCAGATGATAAAGCAAGGCTTGGCTTGGCATTACAAAAAATATCAGAAAGAACAAACTATTGAAGATGCTAAAAAATACGCTGTAGCAGAGGTTATCGCAAGATCAAAGACATTAGGTTTATGGTCGCGACCAGATTATATTGAGCCTTGGAATTGGCGCAAAGGCTCAAGACCGAAGCGAGTGACCAAGAGAGAAAAACGAAGAATAATAGAACAAAAACGCAAAGTTACCCCTTCAAATAATGATAGTTTTAACTGCGCTGGAAAGAAATTCTGTGGACAAATGAGATCTTGTGCGGAAGCTCGGTATTATTTAACTAAATGCGGTTTAAAAAGATTAGATCGAGATAACGATAGCATTCCGTGCGAGGCAATTTGTGGAAATTAAAAATAAGCTTATTTCTTTAGTAACTCTTTGTAGGGAACAGTTTTGTTCCTCGGTTTTTATCAGTTCAAACGTAGCAAGGATTCAAACTAAAGCTGTTTTTATCACTAAATACAGTTAGTTAGTTCTTTTCATAAAAAGCTTATACCAGCATTTTTACCAGCATTTGAAAACGGTGCTATCAAATATCAATGACTTACAGCTTTTTTTATGGACGTGAAAAAGTCTAAACCCTTGGGGTAACCTTGGGGTGGTTTCTTTTCAGCAACTAGCGGTGCTTCTTCTTCTTCACTTTCCCCGATTTTTTGGGGAAAGTTGCCATTCTCTAAATCAGTTACCAATTATTATGTTTATAACTGTAGTTATCAAAAGTGTACAGTGTACGGTGTACAGTGCTTTCATTTGAGGTAAACAAATTAGATTGGTTTTTAACCATCGCTTATCAGGTGGGGCTTTGCGAGTCAGTGGCGAGCCGTAATATGTCAGAAAATTATCAAAAAAGTGATATGAACGCTACACCAGTATTCACATTGAAGAAATTAATTAGAATGCAATCAGTAACTTATCATCTTTTGCGTTGATACTATTCAACACGATACCGCCACGGATACCGCCATTTTCTAAAAAGTGAAGTTTTGTGAAGTCTTAACCTGTAGTTTTTCTAAGCCCTTTTTTATGGACGTGAAAAAGTCTAAAACCTTCCCTAGTAATTTTTATATCTCCAACGGGTGCGGCTACCGCAAAATTAATTGTCATTGGTTCATCGCTGATATTTTCTATTTGTTGAGTTTTACTAAGTCCATCACATAGCTAAAAATTCATCCATCGTCTTTTCCGTCCCGCATTTTTTCTTGCCCCGCCGTGTCCATTTGCCATAATTTACCTTGATTGATTTTGATTTAATTCAAGCCAATTTTATCACATCGGTACGCACTCGGTAGACCGATCTCGGTATACCGACCTCGGTACAAAACATCGGTAAAACCTCGGTATACCGACCCTGTACCGACACTGTACCGATACCCCGCAAACCATAGCTACATCAAGCTACCGACCCTACCGACCTTGTACCGATTATCACTACCGACCTTGTACCGATGCACTGTAGAAAGTTATATCAATAGATGTTATGATGTTCCCACAATGAAAACTTTAAAGGCTAATAAATGAAGATGGAAGATGG
This sequence comes from Leucothrix mucor, assembly GCA_011322515.1. Taxonomy (GTDB): domain Bacteria; phylum Pseudomonadota; class Gammaproteobacteria; order Thiotrichales; family Thiotrichaceae; genus JAGLBW01. The sequence goes on along the minus strand of DRMS01000003.1, from coordinate 2,634 downwards.
TAAATATACAGGCAATAAACAGGTAGGTTTAAGAATATCAAAAGGTGTTGAAATGAAATTAAACGAAGGAATGAAACTAACAGGTTTAAATCGCGCTGAATTTATCAGGCTTTCAATTATTGAAAAGGCAGAAAGGGAAATTGTAAAAAAAGAAAATTAATCTAACGTCTTGTGGCAGGTGACCAGACCCACCACAAGGCTTCATCAAAACTATCAACAGAGGATAGAAATAATGCCTAGTAATACTAGCATGACCGCGCCCAATGGGTACGCAAAGATAACCGCGATAAGTCATAATATAAAAGACTTGGAGCAGGTAATGAAAAACCGCAATAAGTCAGAACTGCGAACTTTAAAATCTGTTAATGATTTAGCATCTGCTACCTATAGCGATGTAAAAAAACAGCAATCAAAATGGAACTTGATTAAGAATCTTAGCTTGTCCAGTTCCTTCATTCTTCTATCAGTCACCACCGCTATATTGTTTCTATCCCCAATGCTCACACAAAAGCAATTCCCGCTTGATGATGCGCGAGTATGGGTTATGGGTGCGCTTATGGCGTTTGTAGCTTTGGCGGTTGCTATTGTGATTGATTATGGTCGCTCTAAAATATTAGACCGTAGCAATAACGGGGCGTGGACGTGGATTATTTATATTGTTTTTACAATCATTAGTGTGGGGCTATCCACTACTGGAATGCTAGCTATAGCAGATTTTTACGAATCGTCAAACCAGACTGACGTGAAAGGAGATATTGATACCGCTCGCAAGTACATTATGACTCATGCGGGGATGGCTTCGATTAACCCGCAATCGTTTGATATTCAGCTAAGCATGTATGATAAGAAGCTCCACACCAAAGGAAGCGGATATTATTCAAAAGACCATGCTCGTGATGTTGCGCGGGTAGAGGCAGAAAGGCGCGAATATAAGAAATATCTTTCAGCTAAATCAACAGTAGAAGGGAAGAATAAATTAATTGAAACTGCTGATTCATCGAACTGGTTATTCAACACCTACGCAAAAATATTAATGACCACCACATCATTAGCCGCTCTTTTTATCGGTATCTTTATTAACTTAGTCTCTGAATCTATGGCATTGGTGGCGCATTATCGCCTTATTCGTTTGAATGCGAGGATTGAAGTAACAGACACGCAATGGAATAGCGCGATAATGGCAAGCGACAGGGCGGCTATTATTAATTCTAGTAATCTCCAATTAATTGCTGGGCTTGATGTTTTTCAACATGCCTTTGCCATGCCTTTTTCTGTGCTTAATAAATATCATAACGCTGGCACTACTATGGGGGATTTTGCAGAATCTAACCCTGCTAACAGGACAGAAAATATTAATATTGGGATAGTAGAACCTGAAAAACCACTGCTAGATAACAGGGTATCAGACGCTAAAAAGCGTTATGAAATAGCTAAATCAGCCCGCGCAGGTGTGCTAGTTGATTGCCCTTACTGCGCCAAAGAATTTAAAAAGAAAAACGCCCTACATATCTATTGTTCAAATAGCGGTACGAACAACTGTAGCGATAATTATAAAAATCTTATTAATCCTGCGCGTATACGCCACGCGGGATAGTGCCTAAGCCCTGCTTTAATCGAGTAGGGCTCTCCAAGGGAACAAAATAGCTCCCTTTGATAATAACGGAGGACAAAATGGCAACGGTTAAAAGCTTTAGATTAAAAGGTTACGTTAATGACGCGCTATGTTTAAGCGTAGATATGCGGATTAACAGCTTTAAACTAGCTGAAAAACGATTTAGAGCGCGATATGAGGGCGTTCTGGTGGGTTCATGGCGCATTGATGTATTGCTTGATAATAAGCAAGTGCATAGTTTTATGCTTAATCAGCTTGAACTATTTCAACCAAACAAAAGGAACAAACTAGCTCCCAAAGAAGAACAAACTAGCTCCCTTAGCGGTGTGAATCCGTGTATTCGTGCGGGAAGGCTCGCTATGATTGTGCTTGAACGCGTTTATTCAGACGGTATGTTGCCACTGGTAAAATATGGCAAGCAGGTAATAGCAATCAAATATCTGCATAACCATGATTCATGGCATGGGCGCGGGAGAAAGCCAAAATGGTTTGTAGAATATCAAAAATCAGGCAAGCTACTTTCTGATATTTCAATAAATTTAAAAGATTGTGATTATTAAATTGTTAACACTAATATTAAACAATACTTGATAACTATTTGATAAATAAGGAGGAATAAATTAATAAAAATGAATAGGATTTTTAAAAGATGAACGGTGGAATTTAAGGTAAAATAGATAGATAGTTCTAAATTGAAATGCCCCAAGGCTACCAACCAAGGGGCATAAGATTTAGTTTTTAAAATAGCTGGTTCTAAGTTTAGCGACGATGAACAGCGATGTAGAAGGAATATTGTACCATGTTATATAATACAAGTACGCCCAAAAACCAAATCGACGAAATTAATCCGTCTGTAAATTATAAACTAACGAATGTATACAAACAATCTAAACATTCTCCTGAAAATACCCCACAACTCCCTAGCGACTGGCAAGACAACGCCACGCCCTTAGATTACTATTTTGATTATGATGATTGCGCGGACTATTCAGCACCGCAGGAAGCGCATGAGTATTTTAATC
>DRMS01000002.1 GCA_011322515.1 Leucothrix mucor | reverse complement strand
TTGTCGAAAAAGATCTGCCAATACGGGTGGAGTTAGTTGCTTATGCACTATCAGAAGGCTCTGTTTTAGGCACTAAAGACATGGGAAGCTTTAAACATGCAAAAATGTTAAAGCGAAAAAATAGAGAAGTAAAATTAATGATTTCAGTGGATAGTGTGGGTTATTTTACCAACAAACCCAATTCACAACAATACCCTTTTTCTTTTATGAAGCTGGTTTATCCCACCACAGGCAATTTTATAAATATCACCACACATCTACAAGACTTTTCATCTCTACGCCAAGTAAAAAAGAGTTTTAAAAAAGCCAGTAATCTAGCAGTTTACTCCGTCACTGCCCCAGAAATATTCCCCAATATCACAAACTCTGATCATATTAATTATTGGAAGCATGGTTACCCCGCGCTACATATTAGTGATACCACATATTATAGAAATAAAAACTATAATACGGTTAATGACACCGCCGACAAGCTTAACTATGCAGGAATGGCAATGGTGGTACAGGGGTTATATCAAACTGTTATGGATTTCCCTAAAAGTAAGGGTAACTATATTGCGGAACCAGAACAGCATAAAATATGGATTATTAATCCAAAAGATAGGAAAAATTGAGGCTATTATCTACACACCCCAATAGAAATCACAGGGAGGGGAAGATTTAGAAACACAAATACAATGCCAACAGAACCCAGGGCTAGCGAGCTAATGACCTAAGGAAGTTTCAAGTAATGAATTTACCTATAGACATTCATTTATTAAATTTCCGCACCCTTCGACTTCGCTCAGGGAGCTGTACCCTGAGCGAAGTCGAAGGGTGCGGGTTATTTGCCATGACGTTACTTGTCCCGCCTTAAGTTGGTAGCCTCCTATAGAACGTCTCTAAGCTAAGTAGCTCCTACTTAATCATCAAAGACAATTCCTCAAACTTGCGTTGCATAGCAAGATTCTCAAAGGGCACTATCTCAGGAATTTGAATATTCATCAACGCATTAAATGAAGCCCGATTAGTTTTCATTAACTGAATTAAATCGGCGCTTATTTTTACCGTATCATAGGTGTTTTTAGCGACTTTATAATCATTTTGTATTAAACGACGTGCTTTTATTACCTTAGCTTTTTGTTGATTGAGCTGCTCAGCATAAAGCTTAGCTACTTTCAAAGTAAGCTGTTGTGCTTTAAGATTCTTATGTAATAATGCCTTGCGATTACGTTGTGTTTCAGTTGCCAATAAATGGGTTGACTCTTCATTAATACGCCTCGTTTCCATGCTGATCATCTCAATTTTTGGCAAATAATCCTCATCCAGCTTTTTCACATAATTATCCTGCATATTGATCACCAGTTTTAATAACACCACATGCATGCCATAGTATTTACGCGCCTGATCAATATTTTCATGTGTTTCTTTAGTCAATCCCATTAGCTGTGCGGTTATATCCTTCAATACATCATAAACCAACGACATTTTAATAATATCATCCGCATCCACCCGTGATAGCAACACATCAACCTGTGCATCACTCAGCAATAAGCCTGATGCATTAAAGCGTTTTTTAAGAATATCCTTTTGATTATCAATACGCCGTGATAGCTCATCAATATCACCTCTTAATTTTTCAATTTTGTGATCATAATCAGCACGCTCATCATTATCTGCCACCACACGCCTTTCGAGATAGCGTGAAATGCTATTTTTCTTATTGTCAATTTTCTCTTTCAGTGCCTCAATATTGTCACGGTTTTTAGAAATGTCAGGATTAGATAAAAGGCTCTCAATCACCGCAAACACATCCACCTGATCTTCAGCTAATGATTTTTTATCCGCCCCAAAAAAGCGCGACTCAGGTGCTTGATCAATCTGTGTATTAATATTCAGCGCCTGATCCAGATTATTTAAAATATCCTTCCAAATAAGCTGTATATGTTCTTTTTTCTGCTGTTGAATAAGATCAGGCGTAACACTTGCACTAGCAGGTTCAGTCATTAACCCGTCATAATAATTTTTGGATTTATCCAGCGCATCATGGGTGTACTCTTTGCTTTTTTCATAAGCACTACCACCCACCTCCTTAGTATTCTGCCACGCGTTATTCAGCGTATCCTGCCAATCCGCATAGCTAGTTTGTACACTCAGTAGAGATGAGATAATCAGTAATATTGCAAGTTTAATTTTTATCATGAGAATATTTTGTGTGTGTTGTGCCCTCTCTCAAGGTGCTTAAATAATCCGCCTATGACTGCATCATGCTGGTTATTTTAATAGCTGAATAGCTTGCCCCTATACAAAAAGACGGTATGCGTAACCACCCTCTTCCTTTTTTCCGTAGGAATTAAGCATTACTTTAGTATCAAAGTCTAAGCTTGTCCATTCCATTGTTCTAAACTCACTCAACTATAGCCATTAAGGGCATAAAAATAGATAGCAGGGAATCAATAGAGGCTGTGCAAGTATTCTGGGACAAAAGAAAAATGAGGAAAAACTTTCCATATTTTATTCAAAAAAAGATAATAGCGAGCTATTAGCTTCCTGAGTATGTCGAAGGGTGCGGGTGAAAGCGGAAACATTAACTGTCCCGTCTTAAACTGATAGCCGAGTACAGAAACTATTTTGATACAAAAGTAGTAGCACGCCATGTAGCAGGAGGTAAACCAATATGACGTTTAAAAGCACGACTAAACGCAGCCATACTTTCATAGCCTACTTCACTGGCAATTTGCTCAATACTGAACTGCTTATCATCCAGCATTTGGCTGGCAATATACATACGCCACTTGGTGATATAGATCATCGGAGACTCTCCCAAGGTTTCACTAAAACGAGCCGCAAAACGAGAAGGAGAAATAGTCACTTTATCTGCTAGATTTTTTACCGACCACTTATAACCTGGCTGAGCATGGATTATTTCTATCGCCCGCCCAATAACGGGGTCTTTGAGCGCAGAAAGCCAACCTGTAGATTGTTTTGGCAAACTATCAACATGAGCACGTATTGCCTCAGCACAGAGAATTTCTAAATAGCGTTGCAATACAAAGCTATTGCCCACCGTCTGCGGTTGAAACTCCTGCTTCATTAACTTAACAACGCCATAGAGTCGGGAATATCTATCAGGATTATTCACACTTAATTTTA
>DRMS01000001.1 GCA_011322515.1 Leucothrix mucor | reverse complement strand
TTAGAACAACGGATGTAACAGGGGCTTGTGAGCTTCCAGAAGGCGTAGAAATGGTTATGCCAGGTGATAACGTAAAAATGGTTGTTACCTTAATTAATCCAATTGCAATGGGAGAAGGGCTACGCTTCGCTATTCGTGAAGGTGGACGTACAGTCGGTGCAGGTGTTGTTGCTAAGGTTGTTGAGTAAAAAATTCTAATGAGACTTGCTCTCAGTCATTAAAGTCTCTCCTCAAGGGAACGGTGGGTTTTAGCTCTTCGTTCTTTTGTTGGTTTAGACCTATCTGTAAAAAAATCATAGGCCAGTAGCTCCAATTGGTAGAGCGGCGGTTTCCAAAACCGCATGTTGGGGGTTCGATTCCCTCCTGGCCTGCCATATCTGAAATCAAACCGTTCATGTGTTTGATTTGTTTCGGGGAAGTAATTTCACATGTCAGCTAAGACAGGTTCAGCAGATGCATCACTAGATACAATAAAACTAGCAGGCGCTTTAGCGTTGCTGGTTGCCTCTATTGTGGGTTATTACTATTTTGATGGTGAATCAGTTCTATATCGCGTTCTAGGAATGCTTGCTGTCATTGGGTTAGGTGTGTGGGTTGCGCTCAGCACTGTAAAAGGTAAAGGTTTGCTGACCTTTATGACAGGTGCGCGAACTGAAGTAAGAAAAATGGTTTGGCCAACTCGTGTTGAAACCATGCAAACAACATTGATGGTGTTTATTATTGTTGTGTTGTTATCAATCTTTTTATGGATTGTTGATATGCTTCTTGGTTGGGGTGTTAAAACACTGTTGCTAACGGGAGGCGGTTAAGTGGCAATGCATTGGTATGTGGTTCATGCGTATTCAAATTACGAAATGCGTGTTAAAGCAGCGCTTGAAGAGCGTATTGAACGTTTAGAATTACAAGAGTTTTTTGGCTCTATTATGATCCCCACTGAAGAAGTGGTTGAGATGCGTGATGGGCAAAAGAAAAAAAGTACGAGAAAATTTTTTCCAGGCTATGTGTTAGTTGAAATGGAAATGAACGATGAAACTTGGCAGTTGGTTAGGAATACACAGCGAGTGCTAGGTTTTATTGGGGGTAAGAGCGATAGCCCTGCCCCAATTAGCGAGAAGGAAGTTGCCGCTATCATGGGGCGGATGGAAGAAGGTGTTGATGCGCCTCGTCCAAAAACACTCTTTGATGTGGGGGAAGTGGTTAGAGTTAACGACGGTCCCTTTGTTGATTTTAATGGTGTGGTTGAAGAAGTTAATTATGAAAAAAGTAAGCTTCTAGTTGCAGTGCAGATTTTTGGGCGCTCAACACCTGTTGAGCTTGAGTTTTTTCAGGTCGAAAAGATTTAAGGAAAAAAATTTATTAATCATCTGAATGTGGGGAGTCGTAGGACGTTTGCACCCATGGAGTATAGATAATGGCTAAAAAAGTAGAATCCTATATTAAACTACAAGTCCCCGCTGGATCAGCTAATCCAAGTCCGCCTGTTGGGCCTGCTCTAGGTCAGCATGGTGTTAATATCATGGAGTTTTGTAAAGCGTTTAATGCGGCAACACAAAGTGTAGAGCAAGGGATGCCTATTCCAGTTGTTATTACTGTCTATAATGATCGTAGTTTCACTTTTGTTACTAAAACGCCTCCCGCCTCAATTTTATTAAAAAAAGCAGTCGGTCTGAAAAAAGGTAGTGGCGAACCAAACACAAAGAAGGTTGGTAAGGTTAATCGTGAGCAATTAGAAGAAATTGCAAAATTGAAAGAGCCAGATTTAACAGCAGCAGATATGGATGCTGCCGTACGTACGATCGCGGGTAGTGCGCGTAGTATGGGGATCGAAACTGAGGGGGTTGAATAATGGCCAAGCTAAGTAAACGTCAAAAAGAAATAAATGAAAAGATTGATATCGACAAGCAATATGCAATTAGCGATGCTTTTGATTTGCTAAAAGACCTTCCTAGTGCAAAATTTCTAGAGAGTGTTGATGTTAGTGTTAATCTTGGTGTTGATGCGCGTAAATCAGACCAGGCTGTGCGAGGCTCTACGGTGTTGCCAAATGGCACGGGTAAGACCGTTCGTGTAGCAGTATTTACGCAAGGCGATAATGTAGAAGCGGCAAAGGCAGCGGGTGCAGATATTGTTGGTATGGAAGATTTAGCTGAAGAAGTCAAAAAAGGCAATATGGATTTTGATGTTGTTATTGCTAGTCCTGATGCCATGCGTGTTGTTGGTCAGCTAGGTCAAATTTTAGGTCCTCGCGGATTAATGCCTAACCCAAAGGTTGGAACGGTATCTCCAGATGTTGCTGGAGCAGTAAAAAATGCCAAGGGTGGTCAGGTAAGATATCGTACAGATAAAGGCGGTATTATCCAGTGTCGTATTGGTAATGCAGAGTTTGATACGGATGCGCTGGCTGAAAATTTAAATACATTGTTGAGTGCTTTAGTAAAAGCTAAGCCATCTTCAGCAAAAGGTGTTTATTTAAAGAAAATTTCTGTTTCTACAACGATGGGGCCAGGGCTTGTAGTTGACCAGTCAAGTTTGTCTTTGTAGAAGCTATAAATATACTGTCGATGCTTTATATTAATGAAATGTCGGTGGTGTAATGAAGATATGCATTACTTGTATGTCGTCAAAGACCGTAGGTGTTTTTAAATTATTAGAACTTAATACGATTTTTTTAAATCAAGCCTGCGTAGGCGACGTAACCAAGTCAGTTAATGGTTTGGTAACGTCGTTATTTATTACATTCTAGATGGTTTTATTAAAAATTGTTTGAATGTTTGATTAACGGTGGTTTTTGGAAGTTTCAAATTTCTGATATTTCCTTATTGCCGAACAAGAGAGGTGGATACTGTGGCGTTAACTTTAGCAGACAAGAAAAAGATTGTCTCTGATGTCGCTGCCGTAGCTGCAGATGCTCATTCCGCGGTTGCTGCTGAGTACCGTGGGTTAACAGTAGGTGAGATGACAGAGCTACGTGTGAAAGCGCGTGAAACTGGTGTTTATCTACGTGTAGTAAAAAATAATTTGGCAAGAATTGCCGTTGCTGATACAGATTTTTCCTGTATGAGTGATGGTTTTGTCGGACCTTTGGTATTGGCTTTCTCTATGGAAGATCCAGGATCAGCGGCTCGTTTGCTAAAAGATTTTGCTAAAGAGCATGACAAGTTGGAAGTGACTATGCTTTCCGTTGGTGGAGAGTTGCTTGCTGCTTCAGATATTGATCGTCTGGCTAAATTGCCTACACGTGATCAAGCTCTGGCTATATTGGCTGGAACATTGAGAGCGCCTGTAGAGAAGCTAGTTCGTACAATGAACGAAGTTCCAGGAAAACTTGTTCGTACTGTTGCTGCTGTACGTGAACAAAAAGAAGCTGCATAAGAAAATCATCACTGATTTTCTTAGCAAAACTTTTTCGATACAAATGTGTATTGAATTAATTAAATTAAACTGACTTAGGTTTTAGGAGAATACAATGGCTATATCTAAAGATGATATTCTAGAAGCGATTGCTGAAATGAGTGTAATGGAGGTCGTGGAATTGATCTCTGATATGGAAGAAAAATTTGGTGTATCAGCAGCTGCCGCAGTTGCTGCTGCTCCAGCTGCGGGTGGTGGCGAGGAAGCTGTTGCTGAAAAAGACGAGTTTGACGTAGTAATGACTAGCTTTGGCGAGAAGAAAATTGCTGTGATCAAAGTAGTGCGTGGACTTACAGGTCTTGGTCTTAAAGAAGCGAAAGCAATGACAGAAGGCGTACCTTCAACCATTAAAGAAGGCGTTAGCAAAGATGAGGCCGCTGATGTGCAGAAGCAACTTGAAGAAGCGGGTGCTACAGTCGAGCTAAAGTAATACGTGCTTATTATTAGAAAATTTATTTTCTAAGCTTTTGCTCAAGGCTGACAATGGTTTTCATTGTCGGCCTTTTCTCGCTTAAATAGATTTAAGCGGCAATAGAGTCACTGCTTAAGATGCAATTTCACATTGATAATTCATCTTAATCAGTTGCTCCCTTGCGGGATATAAGGAGGTTGCAGTCTCCTATGGAATATAAGTGCCTAAATAAATGACCCTAACAAAATTTCGTTTCCTGTTTCTCGAACTTCAATGTTACGGCGGGAGCATAGTGGGCTATGTAACCAAAGTAACAATGTAGAAGAACAGAAAATAGGAAGCGCAAATTGTTAGATTAATTCTGCGGAGATGCTTAATTATTTCATATCAAATTATCCCCTACTATCCAAAAGATAACATTTGTTATGTGTGATCTTTTTGGAAAAATACCGTTGTTAGACGAGGAAACACGATGGCTCTTTCTTTTACTGATAAGAAACGTATCCGAAAGGATTTTGGTAAACGTCCACAAGCACTAGATATTCCTAGCTTGTTGGAAATTCAGTTAGCATCATTTCGTCAATATTTGCAAACAAATATTCCTTTAAAAGACCGCAAAGATAAAGGGCTTCATGGTGCCTTTTTATCGGTCTTTCCCATTGTCAGTTATTCTGGTTATGTGCAGTTAGAATATGTTGATTATGAAGTTGCGGCACCTGTTTTTGATGTTAGAGAATGTCAACTGCGAGGTCTTACGTACGGCTCTTCTTTACGCGCAACCTTGCGTTTGGTTATTTATGATAAAGATGCCCCGAAGAAAACAAAAGTAGTTAAAGATATAAAAGAACAGCAGGTTTACTTAGGTGAAATGCCTTTGATGACAGAGAAAGGTTCTTTTGTCATTAATGGTACTGAGCGGGTTATTGTGTCTCAGTTGCACCGCTCTCCTGGTGTGTTTTTTGATCATGATAAAGGCAAATCCAATACCGTTGGAAAGTTATTGCATAACGCGCGGGTGATTCCTTATCGTGGATCATGGTTGGATTTCGAATTTGATCCTAAAGACGGTGTGTTTGTTAGAATTGACCGTCGCAGAAAACTCCCCGCAACTATTTTACTGCGTGCCTTAGGGATGAGTACGGAAGAAATTCTAGATTTCTTCTTTGATACTACTGCGATTACCTTGGGTGCGAACAGTGTTCGTTTAGCCTTAGATCCTGAGCGTTTGCGTGGAGAGTTGGCATCCTTTGATATTGAAATTGACGGCAAGATAATCGTTGAGAATGGTCGTCGTATTACTGCAAAACATGTGCGCTTACTGAATAAAGCAAACGTTAAAGAGTTGAGCGTTCCCGAAGAGTATATTCAAGAAAAAATAATTGCGCATAATATTATTGATAAATCAACGGGTGAGCTTTTGCTGGGAGCTAATACTGAGCTAACAGAAGAAGTGATTGAGCTATTGCGTGATAATGATATTAAAAAGTTCAAAGTTATTTATACCAACGAGCTTGATTGCGGTGCCTTTATCTCTAATACCTTAAAGGTTGATTCCACCGAAACGCCATTAGATGGAATGGTGGAAATTTATCGAATGATGCGTCCTGGTGAGCCACCCACTAAGGATTCTGCAGAAAATCTATTCCATAATTTGTTCTTTTCAGAAGAGCGTTATGATCTTTCATCTGTGGGAAGAATGAAGTTTAATCGTCGTCTTGATTACCCTGAAGAAAAAGGACCTTCCATTCTTTTTGATCTGAATTACCTTAGTGCTCGTAAGGACGCTGCATCAAAAGCATTAGTAGAAGAATTTGGCGAACAGTATAGAGCGTTAGAAGCCAATGGAAAAGCATCTTCTGATATTGTCAATGGCTTAAAGGCGCTGATTGATATTCGTAATGGTCTGGGCGTTGTGGATGATATTGATCACTTAGGTAATCGTCGTGTACGAAGCGTTGGTGAAATGGCGGAAAATGCTTTTCGCATTGGTCTTGTGCGTGTTGAACGTGCAGTTAAAGAACGTCTGACAGTTGCGGAAAGCGAAGGTTTAATGCCTCAAGATATGGTCAATGCCAAGCCTGTTTCTGCAGCTGTAAAAGAGTTCTTTGGATCCAGTCAATTGTCACAATTCATGGATCAAAATAACCCACTATCAGAAGTTACTCATAAACGTCGTATTTCAGCCTTAGGACCAGGTGGTCTAACCCGTGAGCGTGCAGGTTTTGAGGTTCGAGATGTGCATCCAACACATTATGGTCGTGTTTGTCCTATCGAAACACCTGAAGGGCCTAATATCGGTCTGATTAACTCGCTGGCAGTTTTTGCTAAAACCAATGATTATGGCTTCCTTGAAACACCTTATAGAAAGGTAGTTGATGCTAAGGTGACAGATCAAATTGAGTACTTATCTGCAATTGAAGAATCGCGTTTTGTTATTGCTCAGGCAAGCGCAAAACTCGATGAGACGGGTGCATTTGTTGATAATATGGTATCTGCTCGTGAATTAAATGAATTCATGACATCTGCTCCCGCTAGAATTCAATACATGGATGTTTCACCCAAGCAAATTGTATCCGTTGCTGCATCATTAATCCCCTTCTTGGAGCATGATGATGCAAACCGTGCGCTGATGGGGTCAAACATGCAACGCCAAGCTGTTCCTTGTTTGCGTGCTGATACACCGTTATCAGGTACAGGCATGGAGCGTGTTGTTGCGGTTGATTCTGCCTCTGCTGTTGTCTCTAGGCGTGGCGGTGTTATTGATTTTGTTGATGCAACCCGCATTGTGGTTCGCGTTAATGATGATGAAGCACAGCAAGACGGTGGTGTTGATATCTACAACTTGCTTAAATATGCGCGTTCAAATCAAAATACCTGTTTAAATCAGCGTCCCATTGTGAAAAGTGGTGATGTGATTGCTAGAGGTGATGTCATTGCGGATGGTTCTTCTACGGATCTAGGTGATCTAGCATTGGGGCAAAATATGAAAATTGCCTTTATGCCTTGGAATGGCTACAACTACGAGGACTCGATTTTAATCTCAGAGCGTGTTGTTGATGAGGATCGTTTTACTTCAATTCATATTCAGGAAGCTACTTGTTTAGCGCGAGATACCAAACTAGGCGCGGAAGAAATTACCGCAGATATTCCTAATGTAAGCGAAAGTTTATTAGCCAAGCTGGATGAGGCGGGAATTATTCAGGTGGGTGCTTCGGTTAAGCCAGGCGATATTCTAGTGGGTAAGGTAACACCAAAAGGTGAAACACAATTAACGCCAGAAGAAAAACTACTGCGTGCTATTTTTGGCGAAAAGGCATCAGACGTTAAAGACACGTCGGCGCGTGTCAAGACAAGTACTTACGGTACCGTTATTGATGTGCGGGTTATTACGCGTGATGGTGTGGAAAAAGACTCACGTGCTATAGCGATTGAAGAAGACCAACTTGCCAGTGTACGCAATGACTTGCGTGATGAGTTGCGTCTATTTGAAGAAGATGTATTTTCTCGTGCTGAAAATTTGATTCTTAACAAAGTGGTTGACGGTGGTCCAGCAGGAATTAAGCCAGGTGGGAAAGTAACTAAAGTTTATCTTGACGAGGTTGCACGTATTGAATGGTTTGATTTGCGCATGCGCAATGATGAAATTAATACGCAACTTGAAAATCTAAGTGCATCATTAAAAGATAAAAAGAAATACTACGAAGAGCATTTGCAAAAGCAGAAAGATAAAATCCTCTCAGGAGGCGATTTAGCACCAGGCGTATTAAAGATGATTAAAGTCTTTGTTGCGGTTAAGCGTCGTATGCAACCTGGTGATAAAATGGCGGGTCGTCATGGAAACAAGGGTGTGGTTTCACGCATTGTTCCTATTGAAGATATGCCGCATATGGCGAATGGTGAACCCGTTGATATTGTATTGAATCCACTCGGTGTTCCTTCTCGAATGAATGTAGGGCAAGTGCTTGAGACTCATCTTGGATGGGCTGCAAAAGGGCTTGGTGAGAAAATTGGACGGATGGTAGATGCTAAAGCTGAGGTTGACAAACTAAGAGCATTTATTACTGAAATTTACTCAACAGGTGGTAATCCTGATCAAGGTGACCTAAGTGAGATGACTGACCTTGAGATTGTAGAGCTTGCAGGTAATTTGCGCCGTGGTGTGCCAATGGCAACGCCTGTGTTTGATGGTGCATCAGAGGCTGAAATTAAAGCGATGCTGAGACTTGCGGACTTACCTGAGTCAGGTCAAATTCAGTTATTTGATGGGCGCACTGGTGTTGCCTTTGAGCGCGATATAACGGTTGGTTATATGCATATGCTGAAACTAAACCACTTGGTTGATGATAAAATGCATGCGCGCTCTACAGGGCCTTACAGTCTAGTGACGCAACAGCCATTAGGCGGTAAAGCCATGTTTGGTGGTCAACGCTTTGGTGAAATGGAGGTCTGGGCATTAGAGGCCTATGGAGCCGCTTATACACTTCAGGAAATGTTAACGGTTAAGTCAGATGATGTCATTGGACGTAACAAAATGTACAAAAATATAGTGGATGGAAATCATCAGATGGAAGCAGGCATGCCTGAGTCATTTAATGTATTGATGAAAGAAATTCGTTCACTTTGTTTGAATATTGAGCTTGAGAAAGACTAAGGTAGAGGCTAAGCATGAAAGATTTATTGAATATCTTTAAGCAACAAACAGAATCAGAAGAGTTTGATGCAATCCGTATTGGTTTGGCATCACCCGAAGTGATTCGTTCTTGGTCTTTTGGTGAAGTTAAAAAACCTGAGACCATTAATTACCGTACTTTTAAGCCTGAGCGTGATGGATTGTTCTGCGCCAAGGTATTTGGTCCCGTAAAGGACTATGAATGTCTATGCGGAAAATACAAGCGTCTAAAGCATCGCGGTGTTGTTTGTGAAAAATGCGGCGTAGAAGTTACCCAAACAAAAGTGCGTCGTGAGCGCATGGCGCATATTGAATTAGCATGTCCAGTGGCGCATATTTGGTTTTTAAAGTCTTTGCCGTCAAGAATTGGTCTGTTTTTAGATATGACACTGCGTGATATTGAGCGCGTCTTGTATTTTGAGGCCTTTGTCGTTGTTGAGCCAGGGATGACTACTCTGGAAAAAGGTGCGTTGTTAACGGATGAAGCTTATCTCGAAGCGATTGAAGAATTTGGTGATGAGTTTGAAGCAGGTATGGGAGCGGAGGCTGTTGTAGAAATGCTCAAATCAGTTGATCTTACCGAAGCATTGGAAGGTCTGCGTGAGGAGGCAAATAATACAAATTCAGAAACTAAATTAAAGCGTATTGGTAAGCGCATGAAGTTAATGGAGTCTTTTTCACAGAAAGACAGTGCAGGTCGGTTTATTAATAAGCCAGAGTGGATGATTTTAACCATTTTACCTGTTTTACCGCCTGATTTGCGTCCCTTAGTTCCACTGGATGGCGGTCGTTTTGCAACGTCAGATTTGAATGATTTATATCGCCGTGTTATTAACCGCAATAATCGTTTACGCCGCCTGTTAGATTTGAATGCGCCCGATATTATTGTGCGTAATGAAAAGCGCATGCTACAAGAATCAGTGGATGCATTATTAGATAATGGTCGTCGTGGACGCGCGATTACAGGGTCTAATCGTCGCCCATTAAAATCTCTTGCCGATATGATTAAAGGTAAGCAAGGGCGCTTTAGACAGAACTTATTAGGTAAGCGTGTTGATTACTCAGGACGCTCGGTGATTGTAACAGGACCCTCTTTAAAACTACACCAATGTGGTTTGCCAAAGAAAATGGCATTAGAGTTATTTAAACCTTTTGTCTTTGGCAAGCTACAACGCTTAGGGTTGGCAACAACCATTAAAGCAGCAAAGAAACTGGTTGATCGTGAAACCTCAGAAGTTTGGGATATCCTTGCTGACATCGTTCATGAACATCCTATTATGCTTAATCGTGCGCCAACATTGCATCGATTAGGTGTGCAAGCATTTGAACCCGTATTGATCGAAGGTAAGGCGATTCAATTGCATCCCTTGGTTTGTACTGCCTTTAATGCGGACTTCGATGGTGATCAGATGGCAGTACATGTGCCGTTGTCATTAGAGGCGCAAACAGAAGCACGCGTATTAATGATGGCGACGAATAATGTGTTGTCACCTGCTAACGGTGAGCCAATTATCGTTCCATCGCAGGATATAGTGCTTGGTTTGTACTATATGACTCGTGAAAGCATTAATGCCAAGGGTGAAGGCATGATTTTTGCCAGCCCAGAAGAAGTTAAAATTGCTTATGATACAGAGCAAGTAGCCTTACAAGCTAAAGTTCAAGTGCGTATTAATGATACTTACTTTAATGAGAATGGTGAGCTAGTTGAAGAAGTGGTGCGTGTTGAGACAACCGTTGGGCGTGCAATTTTAACCTCCATTTTACCAAAAGGGATGCCTTTCTCCTTAGTCAATACTGTACTAAAGAAAAGAGCCATTTCTAATCTGGTGAATGAGGCTTATCGAAGTGTCGGTTTAAAAGAATCGGTTATTTTTGCCGATCAGTTAATGTACACAGGTTATTACTACGCAACACGTTCTGGGATTTCTTTTTGTGCTGGTGATATGGCGATTCCAGAAGAAAAGGCAGTCATTATTGGTCGCGCAGAAGATGATGTACACGAAATTGAAGATCAATATGCTTCTGGTTTAGTGACTCAAGGTGAGCGTTATAACAAAGTAGTTGATATCTGGGCAAGAACCAATGATCAGGTTGCTAAAGCCATGATGGATGGTTTAGGCTTAGAGTCTGTAGTTAATGCCAAAGGCGAGACAGTCGAGCAAGAGTCTTTCAACTCTATTTATATGATGGCAGACTCTGGTGCACGTGGTTCTCCTGCGCAGATTCGTCAGTTGGCAGGTATGCGTGGTTTGATGGCTAAGCCAGATGGTTCTATTATCGAAACACCGATTACCTCTAACTTTAGAGAAGGCTTGAATGTACTTCAGTACTTTATTTCTACTCATGGTGCGCGCAAAGGTTTGGCTGATACGGCGCTGAAAACAGCTAACTCAGGATATCTGACGCGTCGTTTGGTTGATGTATCACAAGACATGGTTATTCTACAAGAGGACTGTGGAACAGAGCGAGGCTTAACCATGGCGCCGATTATAGAGGGTGGCGATGTTGTTGAGCCCTTGGGTGAGCGTGTATTAGGGCGTGTAACGGCTGTTGATGTTTTGGATGCGGATGAAAAAGTTGTTATTCCTGCTAAGACGCTGATGGATGAAGAATGGGTTTCTCAGATTGAGGGCTTAGGTGTTGATGAGATTTTAGTTCGTTCTGCGGTAACCTGTGAAGCAGAGCATGGTGCTTGTCGTTATTGTTATGGTCGCGATCTTGGTCGTGGGCACTTGGTCAATATTGGTGAGGCAGTTGGCGTTATTGCGGCACAATCAATCGGTGAGCCAGGCACACAGCTAACGATGCGTACTTTTCATATCGGTGGTGCAGCAAGTAGATCAGCGGCTGAAAGTAATATTATTGTAAAGTCATCAGGTACCGTGCGGATGACGAATATTAAAAGTGTTAAGAATAAAGATGGCAATTTGGTTGCTGTTTCTCGTTCGGGTGAGTTGGGTATTGAAGATGCGCAGGGTCGTTTGCGTGAAAACTACAAGGTTCCTTACGGTGCGGTGATTAAGATTGCTGAGGGTAATAAGGTTGAGCGTGGTTTTGAAGCGGCAATGTGGGATCCGCATACGCATCCTATTATTTCAGAAGTTGCTGGTACGCTTGATTTTGTAGATTTTGTGGAAGGTGGCACGATTCAGAAGGAAATTGATGCTGTGACTGGGTTGAGTTCAACCGTGGTATTAGATCGTGCAGCGCGTCCAGCGAATGCAAAAGATTTAAACCCCATAATGCGTGTATTAGATGAGAATGGCGAAAGTATTTTCTTCGAAAATACGGCGATACCTGTTCAGTATCCATTGACAGGGGGAGCAATTATTGGCTTGAGCAATGGTGTTCAGGTTGATGTGGGTGATGTAATGGCTCGTTTGCCTCAAGAAACATCCAAAACGCGTGATATCACTGGTGGTTTACCACGGGTTGCTGACTTATTTGAGGCTAGAAAGCCTAAATTGGCAGCGATTCTTGCTGAGATTTCAGGTGCTTTCTCTTGGGGTAAGGAAACTAAAGGTAAAAAGCGCATGATGATTACACCTAAGCATGGTGATCATTATGAAATGCTGGTTCCCAAGTGGCGCTCATTTGATGTATTTGAAGGTGAGAAAGTAGAGAAGGGTGAAATGATCGCTGATGGCGAGCCAAGCCCACATGATATTTTGCGTCTTTTAGGTCCTTCTGTGTTAGCTGAATATCTAGTTAAAGAAATTCAGGAAGTTTATCGATTACAGGGTGTAAAGATCAACGATAAGCATATCGAAGTTATTGCTAAGCAAATGATGCGCAAAGTGCTAGTGACAGCTTCAGGCGATAGCGAGCTCTTACGCGGTGAGCAATTGGATTTTACTGACGTTGTTGAGATTAACAATAAGCTCCATGCAGAAGGTAAGTTGCCAGCAAAGTTTGATCGATTGCTACTAGGTATCACTAAAGCATCGTTGGTTACAGATTCCTTTATTTCTGCTGCATCATTCCAAGAAACCACGCGAGTCTTGACGGAGGCTGCTGTTAATGGTGCTCGTGACGATCTGCGCGGTCTGAAAGAGAATGTTATTGTGGGTCGTCTTGTTCCAGCAGGGACAGGTCTAGCGCATCACAGAAGTCGCAAGCAGAAAAGGCAGGATGCTATGATGGAGCAAATGGCTGCAATTGTAGCGGCAAAAGAAGCCAAAGAAGTAGCTGAGGCTCAGGTTAAAGCTCAGAAAGAGCAGAGTGACTCTGCTGAATAACGAATAAGAATAAGTGGGAGGACACGATAAATCTAACAAATTTCTTTTCTGTTTTTTTGATCTTTAATGCATTGTGTAGAGTGGATAGTGATCTATATAACCGAAGCAATCATACAAAAGGCTAGAAAATAAGGAAGAAAATGGGTGGGTTAATTTTGTCTGGCTACTTAAAGTAGTGCGAATCTTTGAATCCTGCCTTGACAGATGCAAGGTAGGATATTAGAATCTCGCGCCTTCAACGAATGCAGTGACTGTGTTCATTGTGTTTTAAAGACTGTTCAAAAAACTGAAAAATAGTCTTATTTTATTACGGAGAATTTTAGATGGCTACGATTAACCAGCTTGTGCGCAAGCCACGTAAAAGGAAAGCAGAAAAAAGTAATGTTCCTGCTTTAGAAGCGTGTCCTCAAAAGCGCGGAGTTTGTACTCGTGTATATACAACAACGCCGAAAAAACCAAACTCAGCAATGAGAAAGGTTGCTCGTGTGCGTTTAACCAATGGGTTTGAAGTGACTAGCTACATAGGTGGCGAAGGTCATAACTTACAGGAACACTCCGTTGTATTGATTCGAGGCGGTCGTGTTAAAGATTTGCCTGGTGTGCGTTACCATGTTGTGCGCGGTAGTTTGGATACGCAGGGTGTTCAAGATCGTCGTCAAGGTCGCTCGAAGTATGGTGCTAAACGTCCAAAAGGTTAAAGCTACCCGTTAGTCGTTTTTGTTGTTTAATTAGTAGTTAATCGTAAGTGAGATAGGTTATGCCTAGAAGAAGAGAAGTACCGAAACGCGTTATTCTTCCAGATCCAAAATTCAAAAGTGAATTGTTGGCGAAGTTTATTAATACCATTATGAAAGATGGTAAAAAGTCAATTGCAGAAAGTGTTGTGTATGGTGCTTTAGATCAGATTATTGAAAAGAAGGGCGGAGAAGGCGTGGAAGTATTGAGTGCCGCTCTTGAAAATGTAAAGCCATCAGTAGAAGTTAAGTCTCGTCGTGTTGGTGGTTCTACTTATCAGGTGCCTGTTGAAGTGCGTCCTTCTCGCCAGAATGCACTGGGTATGCGTTGGATTGTTGAAGCGGCTCGTCGCCGTGGTGAAAAATCTATGGCGTTGAAATTAGCGGGTGAACTAATGGATGCATCTGAGAAGCGTGGATCAGCAGTTAAAAAACGTGAAGATACGCATAGAATGGCTGATGCGAATAAGGCATTTGCTCACTTCCGTTGGTAATGGCGTTCAATAGATAAAAGAGTTTTTTAATATGGCGCGCGTAACACCCTTGGGGCGGTATCGTAATATTGGCATTATGGCTCATATTGATGCAGGTAAAACGACAATAACAGAACGTGTGCTTTTTTACACTGGTGTGTCTCACAAAATGGGTGAAGTGCATGATGGTGTGGCAGTCATGGATTGGATGGAGCAAGAAAGAGAACGTGGTATTACCATAACCTCTGCTGCTACAACCTGTTTTTGGAATGGAATGCATGATCAATATGATCAGCATCGTGTCAATATAATAGATACGCCTGGGCATGTTGATTTTACCATTGAAGTGGAAAGATCATTGCGTGTCTTAGATGGTGCTGTGGCTATATTTTGCGCTGTTGGAGGTGTTGAGCCACAGTCAGAGACAGTATGGCGTCAAGCGAATAAGTATAACGTACCAAGGATCGCATTTGTTAATAAAATGGATCGAACGGGTGCGGATTTTTTGCGAGTTGTTGGGCAGATCAAGGAACGTCTAGGTGCTTTACCTATCCCAGTGCAGTTAGCAGTGGGTGCGGAAGAGTTTTTTAGTGGCGTGATCGATTTAGTGCGTATGAAGTCCATTAGTTGGGATGATGCAGATTTAGGTGTAACACCACAAATTAGCGATATTTCACCTGAAATGATTGAGCTGGCACAAGAATGGCGTGAAACTTTGCTTGAAGCAGTTGCAGAATCGTCAGAAGAATTGATGGATAAATACCTCGAAGAAGGTGATCTATCGGAAGAAGAGATTATTCAAGGCTTGCGAGGAAGGACACTGGCTGGAGAATTGGTTCCAGTTTACTGTGGTTCAGCTTTCAAAAATAAGGGTGTGCAAGCAATGCTTGATGGTGTGGTTGACTACTTGCCATCGCCACTTAATATCGCTGCGGTTGAAGGGCTGTCTGATGGGCAACTTATTGTTCGTAATGCGGATGATAATGAACCATTTTCAGCATTGGCATTTAAAGTTGCTACTGATCCTTTTGTGGGTTCGCTAACATTTTTCAGGGTTTACTCTGGTGTATTGCAATCTGGCAAGGTTGTATATAATCCGCGCAAGGAAACGCGAGAGCGTATCACGCGTATTTTACAAATGCATTCCAACTCGCGCGAAGAAGTGAAAGAAGTTAGAACGGGTGATATTGTTGCCGCAGTAGGTTTAAAAAATATTATTACGGGTGATACGCTTTGTGATCTCGACAAAGTGATTACCTTGGAAGAAATGGAGTTTCCAGAGCCTGTTATTTCGGTTGCTGTGGAAGCGAAAACGACAGCTGATCAAGATAAGTTGGCAGTAGCACTGGATCGTTTAATGCAAGAAGATCCAACTTTTTCTGTAAAAATAGATGAGGATACCGCGCAAACAATAATTTCAGGTATGGGTGAGTTACACCTAGATATTATTGTTGATCGTTTAAAAAGAGAGTTTGATGTGGGTGCTAGTGTGGGTTCTCCGCAGGTTTCTTATCGTGAAAGTATTAAAAAGAGTGTGAAAGCGGAAGGGGAGTTTATTCGTCAATCTGAAGGGCAGAATCAATATGGTCATGTTTGGATTAAGCTTGAACCAATGGATGATGGTTTTGGTTACGCTTTTGAAAATGAAATGAACGATGGTGTCGTTCCTGATGAATATATATCTGCTATTGACAAAGGTATTCAGGAGCAATTGCAAAGTGGTGTCATTGCTGGTTTTCCTGTTATTAATATTAAAGCTACTTTATATGATGGCTCTTATCATGAAGTGGATTCAAGTGAGGTGGCTTTTAAAGTTGCGGGTTCGTTTGCAGCTAGAGAAGGTGTTTTGCGAGGTGACCCAATTTTGTTAGAACCTTATATGGATATAGAAGTGGTCACACCAGAGGAAAATATGGGTGATGTAATGGGTGATTTGAATCGTCGCCGAGGCATTGTTCAAGGCATGGATGATTCTCCTGCTGGGAAAATCGTGCGTGCGGAAGTGCCGTTGAGAGAGATGTTTGGTTATGCAACTGATCTACGCTCTGTGACTCAGGGGCGAGCTAGTTACTCCATGGTGTTTTCAAAATATGCAGAGGCACCTAATAAAATAGCCGATGCGGTGATAAATAAAGGTGAATAGGCATGTCTAAAGAAAAATTTGAACGTAATAAGCCACATGTGAATGTAGGTACAATCGGTCACGTTGACCACGGCAAAACAACACTAACCGCTGCGCTAACAAAGGTTATGGCAGAGAAAATGGGTGGTGAAGTAAAAGCATTTGATGAAATCGACAATGCACCCGAAGAAAAAGCACGTGGCATTACCATTGCAACCTCACACGTAGAGTACGAATCAGAAACACGCCACTACGCACACGTTGACTGCCCAGGTCATGCAGACTACGTAAAGAATATGATTACAGGTGCAGCGCAAATGGATGGCGCAATCCTCGTTGTATCAGCCGCAGACGGTCCTATGCCGCAGACGCGTGAGCACATTCTATTATCGCGTCAAGTAGGCGTTCCTTATATCGTCATCTACATGAATAAAGCCGACATGGTTGATGATGAAGAGTTGCTAGAATTAGTTGAAATGGAAATTCGTGAATTACTAGATGCTTACGACTTTCCAGGTGATGATACACCCGTTATTACGGGTTCAGCACTAAAAGCACTTGATGGAGATGAAAAACATGTAGCCAGCATCGTAGAATTAGTCGATGCACTCGATAGCTATATTCCAGAGCCAGAACGTGCCGTTGATGGTGACTTCTTAATGCCAGTAGAAGACGTATTCTCAATCTCAGGTCGTGGAACCGTTGTAACAGGACGTATAGAGCGTGGCATCGTACATGTTGGTGATGAACTTGAAATTGTAGGTATCAAAGATACGCAAAAGACAACCTGTACAGGCGTAGAGATGTTCCGTAAACTGCTCGACGAAGGTCAAGCAGGTGATAACGTAGGTGTATTGCTACGTGGAACCAAGCGTGACGATGTAGAGCGTGGTCAAGTGCTTTGTCACCCTGGTTCTATTACACCTCACACAAAATTTGAAGCAGAAGTATATGTGCTATCAAAAGATGAAGGTGGTCGTCATACACCATTTTTCAGTAATTATCGCCCGCAATTCTATTTTAGAACAACGGATGTAACAGGGGCTTGTGAGCTTCCAGAAGGCGTAGAAATGGTTATGCCAGGTGATAACGTAAAAATGGTTGTTACCTTAATTAATCCAATTGCAATGGGAGAAGGGCTACGCTTCGCTATTCGTGAAGGTGG